>CAZIIB010000005.1:0-21332 GCA_964539125.1 uncultured Thermoanaerobaculia bacterium
CCTGTTCAAGGAGCCTGAGGGGACGTCCACAACCGGTGGGCAGTCCAGTGAGCGGGTTCGAAGATCAGTTGTGGTCGTTGCCCTGGAGAGGTTCGACACTTCCGGCGGCGTGGAGCTCCTTGAACTCGTTGGCATGGATGCCCCAACAGGGCTCGATGGCCTGGAGCATCTGATCACCGATTCGATCTTCTGCCTCCACGAGATCATTCGGTGTCTGAGGGTGTTCGGCGTGTCGTACATGGCAAACCATTCGATGCACGCAGCAGCGCATAAGAAGCTGGCCCAGTGGTGCGACTGCTACTATGAATACATGAAGGTTCTCAAGGAAATGGGGAAGATAGATCGCCCGCATCGCCTCGAAGCCCGACTCCGGGACCTGGTCGGAGAGGCCGACCTGGTTTCCATTACGCCGAACTACCACAAGGAGCGGGCGCTCCTCCACTATCGAGCGGTACTGCAGACGCACACCGAAGGGCAGGCATACAAGCAGATGCTGGCGGAAATGTATTATCTCGATGACGACCTGAACGACGAGCTTACCCACTTCTGCGCTGCGATCGAGCGCTTCCGGGTGAACACCGGGGAGATCTCCCGCGAGATCCACAAGCTGGGCAGAGAGATCGTGAATACGACGATCTACCATGCGGACCGATACCTTTCACCCTGAGGGCGGCGGGCTTGACCCTCTCCTCTCCGGCCCTGTGGGCGGTCCGCGGTCGCGGTCCGAGTACCGCGCCGACCCCCGCCTGGCTCGACTCCAAATCAGCGCCCGCAGTCTAGCAGCCCGCGGTGGAGTCGCGCCTTGGTAAGGGCTCTCGGCCCCCGGCTCACTCGTTGCTGCTCAGGCGCACCCCGGGGTCGAGCGGCCCGCCGCCGAGCGACAGGACGCTCCAGCCCGAGAAGGGCGCGTTGCGCAGCCGGATGTGGATGGTGCGCCGGCCCTCCTCGGTGTCCACCATCAGCTCCGCCCGGACGACGGAGTCGACGAACCGGTAGAGGTAGTGGCCGTGGGCGAAGTGCACCTGGTCGGCGTGCCAGCCGCCCACCTCGCAAGCCTTCTCGACTGCCACCTGGAACGGCGGCCGGGCCATCAGGGTGAAGAGCGAAGCGCCGCCGTAGACGACCAGCAGGGCGAGCGCGATCCCTACCGCGCCGCGGAGCCGCCGCCGCCACGGCGCGTCCCACGGCCCCGAGTCCGTCGCGACGACGACGGTCGAGGATCTCAAGAGATCCCTCATGGAAACGTCCCCCTTCGGAACCGGCGGCGGGTCCCGAGGACGGAGCGCCGCCGGCCGTCACTCGATGGAACGGCCTGACCACGCCAGCGAGCTCTGCACGGGTCAGGCACTCAACACACACGGAATCGAACGCAAGAGAAACTAGAGTCTAGACCCATCTGCACGCAGGCGCAAGGGTCTTGCCATATGTCTATTGGCGAGGGTGCCGGTAGCCGTCGCGAGCCGGAGCGGGCGTCGGAGGGCGGCGCTTCTTGGCGAGTTGGGGCGCTCAGCCCCGGGGTGGGTCCGGCGGCCCGCCGCCCTTCATCTTGGGCGCCTCGATCGCTTCGTGGACGCCGCCGGTCTGGTCGACGAACCAGTCCCGGCCGGAGGCCTCGATCCGCCAGAGGGGCTCGGCGGGGGACAGGCTCTGCTCCGATGGCATCCAGACGAGCCCGGCCTCGGAGCTCAGGACCTTCGCGCGGAGCGCGTCGTCCGGGACGGTTGCGGCGACCCGGCTCCGGGCCTCGGCGGCGGTGAGCGGGGGGTACTTCCCGGGCTGCTGGAGGTAGGAAGCCTCCTTGAACCGCCCCGAGACCGCGTCCACCAGGACCAGGAGCGTCGTCCGGTCCTCTCGCCCGTAGGGCACGATGTAGTAGAAGCGGCCCTCGTCGCTTCCCGTGCGGTCGATCCGCTCCACCAGGAGCGCCGCCTGGGGAGCGGCGCTCCTGGCTGCCCGGTGGTAGGCCTCGGGCAGGAGGGGCAGACGACCGGCCAGGCCACGTTCGGCGTGACCGATCGCCTGCTCGGGGGTCAGCAGGTGCGGCGCGGTGTGATCGCGGGTCGAGCTCACCTTGGGGCTCCCGCAGGCCCAAAGGATGCAGGCGAAGGTCGCGACGGCTCGGAGCATGAACATCCTCTCGCCCGGGGGCGGTGAGTCGTGATTATGGCGCGCCGCCTCCCTTGACCTCCATCTCGGCCACGGGTGTGAGCCGCGAGAAGACGTCCCCCTGCGGGGTCACGTAGCCGAGGAGATGGGTCCGCTCCAGCCCCTTGATCTCTCCCGACATCGCCCACACGGGATAGTAAGGATTCTGGGCCTCGGCCGAGGGCTGCCAGACGAGCTGCATGTCGGTGACGCGGACCTCGTCTCTCCGGATCTGCAGCCGGTCGAAGGTGGGGGCCGTCGCCGGGGCGATCCGGTGTGCGGAGAGGCGGTCCCAAGGTGCCTGGAGCTCGGCCGGATCCGGTCGCTCCAGCGGGAGGCGTCCCCGCATGTGGAGTCGTTCCCGTTCCTGCGGCCGGAGCTCGACCCCGAGCTTCAGCTCTTCCCGGAACTCGGGGCGCACCCGAAGCTTGTCCCCCAGGGTGCGCTCGAGGTCCTCGATGACCTCCGGCCGCAGCTCCAGGGTGGGGAGCTTGCGCAGGAAGATCTCGCGGGCGAGCTCCGGCTCGAAGTCCGGGAGGTAGCGGATCGGGCGGGGCACGTAGGTGAGCTCCATGAGCTGTCCGCTGTAGGCGTCGAGGAGCATGGCGCCGGCCGTCTCCGCCTCCCGGTTGAACGGCACGATGTAGTAGGCCTGCCGGTCCCGGTCCGAGCGCTGGACCAGGAGCGGCTTGACCATCTGGGAGGAGCGCATCACCTCGAGACCCTCGGCGAACCTCTCGTGGAACTCCCGCTGCCCGCCGAGCATGTCGACGATCTCCCGGGCGAAGCGGAGGATCTCCTCGGGCGGGATGATCTGATCCCGGCGCGGCCGCACCCGCGGGTACCGGACGGTCACCTCGGGCGGCGGCTTCGGGTCGACCACGCTGATGAACTTGTTCCCCCCGGGAGAGCCGCACCAGCCGCAGCCGGTGAAGTAGTCGGCGTTCCACGAGCTGATGTCGATGTACTTGTTCTCACCCAGAGAGGACGAGCCGTACCAGGGGTCGTTGACGAAGAAGCCGTTGATCGTGTAGGTCGGGGTGGTCGTCGGCTGATCCGAGGTGATGGTGCCCCGGACCACGATCCAGTGCGCGCAGCCGTAGATCAGCACCGTCGGCGGCACACCGTACCGGTCGATCGTGTAGGACAGCTTCTTGTTGCCGTCGTCCTGGCTCGAGGGAGTGTAGTAGGCGAAGTAGGCCGGCGGCGAGTGGGGATTGCCGTAGAGGTTGAGGACGTCTCGCAACCCCTTGGGGTCGCTGGCCCAACCCGTGCACGCGTTGTGGGAGTGGATGTAGTTGTAGAGCGTGGCCTGCGACGACACCCAGATGCCCAGGTTCTCGCTGTTGAGGATCATCTGGGCACTGGCCGCTCCGCAGTAGTACGAGGTGGTCTGGGTGTAGTAGGGCGTGTCGATGTTCTTCACCCAGCAGCCGATCCCGAGCACCAGCAAGAGAGCCAGTGCGGGGAGTAGAGCCGCGGGCCATGTCAACCTCGGTTTGCGCATGGCGGGCCTCCTGGAGTCAGGGGTAGAGCTATGAAGGCAAAGCGACGACTTCAACATACGAGATCGCGCGAGCCTTTGCCCCACCCCATCGGGTAGGTCTCGGGCGGGGGAGCGGAGGCCTGAAGGGACCGCGAGGGCGGCAATCGCCCCCGCCAGCGGGCCTTGCGGGCGGCGCCGGAATCCGACGCCCGTCCACCCAGGCTCCCCGGTCGGGGTGTCAGGGTGCCGGCCAGAGCGACGAAACAGCCTCGGCCGGCGAACCGTGGTAACGGCAGGCGGGCTCGGCGGTATCTAGGGCCGAGCGAACGACTTCGAAACCGGCCCCTGGCGAGATGCCCAGGCGCCATGGCACCCGAGAGGGGGGACCCCAGTATGCGCGCTCTCGTTCAAGACCTCCGTGTCGCGGCCCGGGGGCTGCGGAAGAACCCCGGGTTCACCGCCGCGGTCCTCGTGACCCTCGGCCTGGGAATCGGTGGCGCGACGACCGTCTACAGCGTGATCGACGGCGTGCTGCTCGCCCCCTTGCCCTACCGGGAGCCGGACCGTCTCGTGCGTCTGTACTCGAGCAACGCGGAGCGCGGCTGGTACCGCTTCGACGTCTCGCCCCAGGACGCCGAGGACTGGCGGCGCGCGGCGACCGGGCTCACGGACGTCGGCGTCTATCAGTACGACAGCGCCAACCTGAGCGGGGCCGGGCAGCCGCGCCGGGTCGAGGTGGTCCGGGTCTCGCCCTCCGTCTTCACCCTGCTCGGCACGCCGCCGCTCCTGGGACGGACCTTCAGCTCCGCAGAGAGCCGGCCCGGCGCCCTCGACGCCGTGGTCCTCGCCTACCGGTTCTGGAAGGACGCTTTGGGCGCCGACCCCTCGATCGTCGGCGCCGACGTCCGCCTGGACGGCCACCCCTTTCACGTGGCCGGCGTGATGCCGCCGTCGTTCTGGTTTCCGGTGGCCGAGGTCGACCTCTGGCGGCCGCTCTCGGGGAATCCCGCCGACCTCGGAGAGCGCGGGGAGCGCTTCCTCGGGGCGATCGGTCGTCTCGCGCCGGGGGTCTCCCGGGAGCAAGCCGGAGCGCGGCTCGACGCCGTGGCGAAGGATCTCGCCCGAGAGCATCCGGACGCCGACGGCGGGTGGACCGTGACCGTGGTCCCGTTCCAGGAGTGGGCGGTGGGCGAGGCGGTCCAACCCCTGGTGGTGCTCGCCTCGGCGGTGGGGCTCATGCTGCTCCTCGCCTGCGTCAACGTGGCCAATCTCCTGCTCGCCCGGGCGACCGGTCGGGTCCGCGAGGTGGCGACTCGGGTCGCCCTCGGGGCCGGCCTGGCGCGGCTCGTCCGCCAGGTGCTCGCGGAGAGCCTGCTCCTGGGGGTCGCCGGGGGTGCCCTGGGGGTGCTGGTCGCGGCGGCGGCCACGCGGCTCCTGCCGGTTCTCGCCGGGGGCAGCCTGCCCCGCCTGGACGCCGTCGGCGTGAACGGCTCGGTGCTCCTCTTCGCCCTGGGCGTCTCGCTCGCCACGGGGCTCGCCTTCGGGCTCGCGCCGGTCGCCCAGGCTCTGGCCGCCGACCTGGTCGCCGCCCTCAAGGACGGATCGCGCGCCTCGGACGGGCGGGGAGCCCTCCGCTGGCAGCGGGCCATGGTGGTGGCGCAGATCGCCTTCGCCCTGGTGCTCGTGGCGGGGGCCGGGCTGCTGATCGAGAGCTTCCGCTCCGTCGTCGCGATCGACCCGGGCTTCCAGCCGGAGGGCGTCCTGACCGCTCGCGTCGCTCCTCCCCGGGTCCTGCCTCCGGGGCCGGTGGACCTCGAGGCCTACGAGGCGTCCCGCCAAGGAGCGAGCCGCTTCTACGGCCGCCTCGTCGAGCGGATCGAGGCGCTTCCCGAGGTGCGATCGGCAGGCGCCATCAACCGCCTGCCGGTCAGCGGCAACTGGTGGTACACGAGCCTCTACGCCGACGACCGGCCCCGCCCGCCCGCCGGCCAGGTGCCCTCGGTCTACGGCCGGGTGGTCACCCCGGGCTACTTTCGGACCCTGGGCATCCCGATCCTCGAGGGCCGCTCCCTGAGCTCCCGCGACCGGTCGGGCGGCGAGCCGGTGGCGGTGATCAACCGGGCGGCGGCGCGAGCCTTCTGGCCGGACGGCGACCCGCTCGGCGTCCGGATCGCCCTGGACGATCCCGCCTCGCAGCACACGATCTGGTACACGGTGGTGGGCGTGGTGGGAGACGTCCACCTCGAGTCGCTCGAAGCCGACGCCTCGCCGGCCGTCTACGTGCCCTTCGGCCAGGCGCTCTTCGGCTTCCCCTCCGACTGGGCCATGTCGCTCGTGGTCCGCACCTCCGGGCGGCCCGAGACCCTGATCCCGGCGATCTCGGAGGCGGTCCGGGAGCTCGCCCCCACGCTGCCCCTGTTCCAGGTACGGACCTTGGACGAGCTGCTCGGTGACTCGCTCGACGCCCGCAGGTTGACCCTCGTCCTGCTCGCCACCTTCGCCGCGATCGGCCTCGTCCTGGCCGCGGTCGGTACCTACGGCGTCATGGCCTACCTGGTCAGCCGCCGCACCCACTCCCTCGGTGTCCGCATGGCGCTGGGCGCGGGGCGCGGCGACATCTTGCGGCTGGTCCTCCGCCAGGGTGTGCTCCTGGCCGGCGCCGGCATCGCGATCGGCCTGCCGGGGTCCCTGGCGGGGAGCCGGCTGGTGGCGAGCCTGCTCTTCCGGGTGAGCCCGTGGGACCCGGGGACGTTCGCCGCCGTGGTCGCCCTGCTGGTTGCGGTGGCCGCCGCGGCCAGCTATCTGCCCGCGCGCCGGGCCGCAGCCGTCGACCCGGGCCGGGCTCTGCGCGGCGAGTAGCCCTCTCAGCCGCCGGCGGTCACCGTCCGGCGCAGGAAGGAGGTGGTGCCGGCGAGCTCGTCCCGAACCGCCACCGCGACCTCGTGGCGCCCCTGGTGCATCGGCATCTCCACCTCGTAGACGTAGTCCTTCTGCGCTCCCTGGCTCGGGACGTGGATCGGCACCGGCTTTTCGCGCACCTGGGTCATCTTGCCGGCGTCGTCGCGCCCGACGAGGAAGACGGTGAAAAGGCCCCGCTTGCGCTCGCCCTGGGGCAGGAGGGTGAGGCTCGAGAGGGGCACGCGCAACTGGAGCCGGACGTTGGAGATGCCGGTGGCGCCCGACGTCTCGCCCACCGATTTGAGCTCCACCCCGAGGGGGTTCTCGGTGTGGTCGTAGAGGAGCGAGGTCAGCAGGCCGTCGACCACGAGCTGCGGGGTGGTCTTCGAGCGGTAGCTCTTGCGGTAGTGCACCCGCGTCCCCGGTCGGTCGATCTCGACCCGGATCCGGTGGATCTTGCCGTCGCCCGGGCTCGTGGGCTCGAAGGCCAGCAGGTAGTAGGCGCGCGAGTCGCCGAGCATCTCCCCGAGACCCTGCGAGAAGTCGTTGGTGTTCAGGATCGCCCGGCCGCCGGTCTCGCGGGAGATGAGCGACAGGCTGTCCTGGAGGTTGCGCGTTCCGAAGCTCGCGGTCTCCTGGGTCATCTGGACGTTGCTGCCGATGTCGCGGGTCTGGAACGCCCGGAGCCCGGAGGCCTGGAGCGTGTAGAAGCTCACCTGGTGGGCGTTGGCGTCGCTCGCCAGGCCCTGCCACTGGTCGGTGGTGTCGAGGCCGAGCAGCTCCATCCTGGCGCTGAAGGGATCCCAGCGCTGATGCGCCTTCTCCTTCAGGAGGGTGATGTCCTCCGCGTACTCGATGCCGGCCCGGGCGCCGCGCCCGTCGCACATCGACATCGCGTAGTCGAAGACCTCGCCGCCGGCGATCAGCGGCACGCCGTCGCTCACGTAGAGCAGCGCCTTGCGCCCATCGTAGCCGGCGAGGGAGCTCACGAAGCCGGTGAGCGCCTGGATCGTCTGGAGGACCTGGTGGTGGGACTGGTCGGCGTATTGCCGGGCGATCCATCCGACGTCGGTGCAGGTTCCCGAGAACCCGCTGCTCTTCGTCCTCGAGCGGTTGCTCTGGACGTTGCGGATGTCCTGGAGGGCGCGCTCCCTACTCAGCCCGGCCTGGAGCTGCCCGGCGCTGAGGCCCTGGGAGCTCAGGGCCTCGAGGGTCTTGAGCAGAGTGTGCCGGTCGGAGGTGAACGGGCAGGCGATCCGGATCCCGCCGTCGAAGACGGCCACCATCACCTGATCCTCGGGTCGAAGGCTCGCCTGGAGAGTTTGGGCCAGGCTGGCGAAGAAGCGGGCGCGGCTGCCCAGGCCCACGTGGAGGTCGTCGACGAAGACCACGAGGCGCGCGCCGTCGGGATGGAGGGTCTTGACGTCGGAGCGCGGGGCCGGGGTCTCCTGGGCGCCAGGCGTCGCGGTTCCGCCCGCCGGCTTCGCCCGCACCACGGAGAAGTGGCTGACCTCGACCGGCCGGCCGTCCTCGAAGACCTTGAAGTCCCCGGGGCCGAGATCGAGGATCGGGTGCTGCTCGCGGTCGTTCACCTGGACCTCGACGTTGACCAGCTCCACGTTGACCGACTCGCCGAAGAGGCTTGCGGGGGCGTCGTCCCCGGGGGGCTTCGCGTCCTGCGCGAGGAGAGAAAGGGGAAGCGCGGCGGCGAAGACGACGGCCGCGAGAGTGCGGAGGATTGGAGCCATGCTCGTTCTCCCTTGTCGGTGTCCCGCGCTATCGACGGAGAGCGGGGGAGCCATGTGCCAGGCCAGGGGATGTCCTGTAACTCTCGACTGGCTCTCGAACACTGCAACTTCCGCACCTCACGCGAAAGCTGACATGAGGCCTGAAAGCCCCCATCCAACGGGCTCTGCGGCCCCCAGGTACCGAGCCGCGTCCAAGAACCAGAAAGCCCTCGTCCCGAGAAATGGACGCCCGACCTGTCAGGGCTGCGGCACCAGCACCTGGTACTCGATCGCGCTCCTCACCACGTCGGCGGGCCGGTAGGGGAACGGGTGGTAGCGATCGGTCAGCCAGAGCGGGAGCTCGCTGCCGTAGAACGGGTGGCCGAGGTTCCCGCTCTCGCCGACCGGGATCACCTCCTCGGGCGCCGGGCCGAACGCGCTCAGCTCGCCGACGAAGCGGCGGGCCGGGCCGGAGCCGAACATGAAGCCGTTCACGGAGTCCGCGCGGGCGCTGTGGGAGGCCGCGTCCACGGAGCCGAAGCCTCCGGAACGGGCGACGCCCGGCAGCTCGGCGGACAGGTCGCCGAGCCCGGCCGCCGGCGGGATGCTGAACGGCGAGCCCAGGATGTGGCTGAAGACGATCCGGTGCAGCCGGCCCCACCGGTAGTCGTCCTGGTTCGTCGAGTCTCCGAAGGCGGGCGCGAAGTCGGCCGAGGCGAGGAGGTCGAGGGCGCTCCGGAGGCTCCCGAGGAGCACCACGTCGCGCGCCGCGGCCGGGTCCGCGACTCCGGGCACCTGGAAGAACGGCAAGCCCGAGGCACCCACTCCGTGGCTCGCGTCAAAGGTGTCCAAGAGGTGGCGCAAGTCGGCCACCGCCACCGAGCTCGGCGGCTGGAAACCGGCCAGGCCGACGCCGGCCAGGGTGCCGTCGATCACCCTCCGGACCACCTGGCCGCGCCAGGTGGAGTAGATCGTGGCGGCCACGGAGGAGGCCACCTCGCCGGCCCCCGGCTGGGGGAGGGCGTCGGGGTCGTCTCCGGGATCGAAGCCTTCGGCGATGCCGGTGGGAGTGGAGAAGTCCCAGGCTCCCAGCCGGCCCACCGCCTCGGCGACCTGGGGATCGGCGGCGAAGGCGGCGAGCTCCGCCGGAGCTCCCGGCTCCGATGCGTGATCGAAGGCCTGGACGATGTAGGGCACCAGGACCTGGGCGTCGAGGAGCTGGTTGTTGGCCTGGAAGCTCCGGATCTGATCGATGGAGACCTTGCCCCCGTCCGCCAGGGCGGTTTCGAAGAGCCTTCGGATCCGCCCGGCCCGGAAGCCGGAGGCGTAGCCGGGGGCCAGGTAGAAGAGGCCGCCGCCGGGGCGGAGCTGGTTGAGGGGGTTGTTGTCGAGGGTGGTTCCCACCGGGTCGTTGTTGGCGCTGACGATGAACCCCTCCGGCGGGTTGATCACGTGGGGCATCTCCGCCGCGGGCAGGATCTCGTAGGGGAGGATCTGGTTCGGCTGCGGATGCTCGACCGGCAGCCACTCGTGGTGCAGGCCGTGGGTGCCGTCGCGGATCAAGAAGGGCGGCACGCCGCCGTCCGGGGCGTCGAGGTTCTGGAGGTCCTCGCGGATCGGCATCTCGCCGCTGGTGAAGTAGGCGATGTTGCCGGCGGCGTCGACGTAGGAGAAGTTCTGGGAGCCGAAGTCGAAGTATTGCAGGCCGTCCTCGAAGCTCTCCAGGTCCCGGGCCCGGTTCCACATCTGGAAGGCGTCGAGCTCCCGGGTCGGACCCCAGCCGGTGTACTGGACGCTCAGGCCCATCGGGTGGGCCGGGTCCGAGAGATCCACGGCCACGATCGGCCCGTGGTTGCGGCGCGGGACGATCAGGGTCACGCCGCCGTCGGTCGCCGGCACGTTCGCCGGCGCCAGGTCGTCGGGCTGGCCGTCCAGGACGTTCACCCGGTAGCTCTGGGGGATCAGCTCGAGCGGCTCCGAGGCGCCGTCGAAGCGGGTCGCCACCGGCAGCCCGCTCCCCGCGTCGAGCACCAGCTCCTCCTGGTAGACGTCGGTCACGTCCATGGGATTGACCGTGGCGCCCCAGCAGATCCACGGGTTGCAGCCGAGGACGATGCCGGGGATCCCGGGGAACGTGACGCCGAAGGCATTCATCGGCGGCCGGCTGCCGGGGCGGATTCGGAGCTGTGCCTCGTAGAAGATCGAGGGCGTGTCGAGGCCCAGGTGAGGGTCGTTGGCCAGCACGGCCCGGCCCGACTCGGTGATCGCGCCCGAGGCCAGCCACCAGTTGCTGCCGCGGGCGTCCCAGCGCCGGTGGAGCGCGCGTTCGAGGATCGGCACGCGGGCCACCTGGTCGCGGTAGCGGCGCAAGAGCGCGAGCGTCCGGGAGCCGCCGAGACGAGCGCGGGTGGCGGCCGCCTTGGCGGAGAGGGCCGAAGGCGCCTGGCCCGCGGCGCCCACCGCGGCTCCGGGGATCGAGAGCGTGGGGTCGAACGGAGCGCTCCGGAAGACGTCCTCCGAAAACAGGGCTTGGCCGTCGAACCCGGCCACCGCGCCGGCGGCCTGGAACGTGAGGTAGGCCGCGGTGTAGTCCACGTCCGACAGGTCGAAGGAGAGCCCGAAGGCCAGGCCCTTGCCGATGACCAGGCTGTCCACGGCGGTCCACGGGGGGATCGAGTCGCGGGTCAGCTCGAGGGCGGTGTACTCGGGCGGCAGCGGGTGGCTGGGGTCGGAGAGGTAGGCGTTGACCCCCAGCGCGTAGGCGCTCAGCCAGGCCTGGGTGACCTCGGTCAGGGCCGGCAGCGAAGCCTCGGCGGCGCGCCGCAGCCCGAGGGTCCGAAGCTGGACGTCCGACGAGAGAGCCGAGTCGCCCACCAGCTCGGCGAGGGTGCCGCTGAACGTCCGGCGCAGCGTGTCCATTTGGAAGAAGCGGTCCTGGGCGTGGACCCAGCCCAGGGTGAACAAGGCATCGCGGTCGTTGGCGGCGAAGATGTGGGGCACGTCGTTCGCGTCCCGCCAGAGCTGCACGGAGTGGAGGAGGCCCGGCACCATGAGCTCTTCGGGCTGGGCGCCGGGGTCGCCGGCGGCGGGAAGCGCCGGCGCGGCCGGCGCGGCGATGAGGAGAGCTGCGAGGAGCGTGACGAAAGAGAACACTTTCATGGGTTCCTCCTGGATGCGCCGGGGGAGGGTGGCCTCACGGGGCAGTTCGTTTGGCTACATGTTACAAGACTACCGGGACCCCGGAGCGCCGGGGCTCGATCTCCGGAGGGGCGATGCGATGCGAATGAGACGGGCGGTTCCGGCGGACGTGGCGATTCTGGCCGAGCTGGCGGGCGAGCTCGGCTATTCCTCGACCAAGGAGAAGGTGGTGCTGGTCGAGGAGCTGGACGCCCCACCGTAGAGGGGCTCGTGCGATGATGGGGCGAGGCTCGACGGTGAGATCAGAGGGGATGACAGAGACCGCCCCGGAGGTCCGGGCCGGCCGGCCGATCGTCACCGAGCGGCTTGAGCTCGTGGCGGCGACGCCGGAGCTCGTGCGCGCCGCCCTGGCCGGCCCGGAAGCTCTCGGGCGGAGCCTGGGCGCCGCCGTGCCCGCCACCTGGCCGCCCGAGCACTTGGACGAGGCGGCGCTCCGCTTCACCCTCGATCGCCTCGCGGAAGGTCCCGAGCAGGCCGGTTGGTGGCTCCACTTCGTGGTCCTCCGCCAGGAAGAGGCGGGCCGCGTCCTCGTGGGCAGCGCCGGCTACGCGGGGCCGCCGGCGGCCGACGGCGCGGTGGAGGTAGGCTACGCGATCGTGAGCGACCAGCGGCGCCGCGGCTACGCCAGCGAGGCGGTACGCGGCCTCCTCGCCCGGGCCCTCCGGGTGCCCGGCGTCGAGCGGGTGGTCGCCCACACCCTCCCCTCGCTCGCGCCGTCGATCGGCGTGCTCGAGGCCTGCGGCTTCCACTTCGCCGGCGAGAGCCCGGAGCCGGGGGTGGTGCGCTTCGAGCTCGCCCGGAGCGAAGAGCCCGAGGAGGCCGGCTGAGCCCGGGAAGGAGCCCGATCCAACGTGCCCGAGACGCCACGCCCCCACCGCTTCCGCTACGGCCGCCGGCTCGCCTTCGCGGCCCTCGGCCTGGTCTTGCTCCTGCCCGGAGGGCCGGCGACGGCCGGTGCCCCGCCGAGCTCTCCGCCGCCGGCGCGGGCGCCCGAAGCGGCGCACCCGGCCGCGGGCGGCCGCACGGAGCTCGTCCTCCTGGGCACCGGCACTCACAATGCCGACCCGGACAAATGGGGACCGGCGGTGGCCGTGGTGGTCGACGACGAGGCCTATCTGGTCGACGCCGGCGTGGGGATCGTCCGGCGGGCCGAGGCGGCGGCGGAGAAGGGCATCGAAGCCCTCTCGCCGCCGGCGCTCCACCGGGTCTTCGTCACCCACCTGCACTCGGACCACACCCTCGGCCTGCCCGACCTCATGCTGAGCCCCTGGGTGCTGGGCCGCAAGGTGCCGCTGGAGGTCTACGGCCCGCCCGGGATCGAGGCGATGACCCGCCACATCGAGGAGGCCTGGCGCCAGGACATCGACATGCGCCTCTTCGGCCTCGAACCCCAGTCGACGAGGAGCTACCGGGCCGTGCCCCACGTGATCGAGGCGGGCCGGATCTACCAGGACGACAAGGTCGCGGTCGACGCCATCCCGGTCCACCACGGCTCCTGGCCCGAGGCCTTCGGCTTCCGGTTCAAGACGCCGGACCGCACGATCGTCGTCTCGGGTGACACGCGGCCCGCCGAGAGCCTGGTCGCGGCGTGCGACGGCTGCGACGTGCTGCTCCACGAGGTGTACTCGGCCGCCGCGCTCGCCCACCGCTCGGAGGCGTGGCAGACCTATCACCGCGCCTTCCACACCTCGACGGTCGAGCTCGCCCACCTGGCGATGAAGGCGAAACCGAAGCTCTTGGTGCTCTATCACCAGCTCTACTGGGGCGCCACCGACGACGACCTGGTGCGCGAGATCCGCGAGGCCGGCTACGACGGCCCGGTGGTCTCCGGCCAGGATCTGGACGTCTTCTAGAGGCAGCGTACAGGAGGCAGCGAACGCGATGTTCCAGGACCTACGCCAGGCTCTCCGGCAGATCGCCCGGGCGCCCGGCTTCTACACCGTCATCGTCCTGACCCTGGGGCTGGGGATCGGCGCCAACACGGCCCTCTTCAGCATCGTCAAGACGGTGCTCCTCGATCCTCTGCCCTATCGCGGCGCCGACCGCCTCGTCACGCTGGCCGAGCACCCCTGGGTGCCGAGCGAGATCCTCCTCGACCTCGAGCGCTCGGCGTCCAGCCTGGAGGAGATGGCCGCCTACTACCCGCAACCGTTCGCGGTCGCCGGCGGGGAAACCCCGTACGAGGTGGAGGGCGCCGAAGTGACGCCCGGCTTCTTCCGCCTGCTCCGGGCCGGCCTGGCGTTGGGCCGCGACTTCACCGCCGAGGACGCCCGTCCCGAGGCGCCCCGCACCGCCATCGTCAGCTGGGGACTCTGGCAGCGGCGCTTCGGCGGCTCACCTGACGTCCTCGGCCGCACCCTCCGGATCCGAGGCGAGCCGTACCAGGTGATCGGCGTCCTGGGCCGGGGGTTTCGGCAGCTCGTGCCGCGGAGCGAGGATCCGGGGCTCTGGATCCCGTTCGAGCTCCGGGCGGACAACCCGGACGGCTCGGCGAGCTACACGATCCCCGTGGCGCGCCTGAAGGGCGGCGCCACGCTGCGGCGGGCCCAGGCGGAGCTGGACGCGGCGGCGCGCCGTTTCGAGGAGCGGCACCCGCGGGCGGACCATCACCCCTGGCGTCCGCGCTGGGCGACGGTCAAGTCGGAGCTGGTCCACGGCGTCCGGCCCGCCCTCCTGGTGCTGCAGCTCGCCGTGGGCCTGGTGCTCCTCATCGCCTGCGTCAACGTGGCCAACCTGCTGCTGGCCCGCTTCGGGTCCCGGCGGCGGGAGCTCGCGGTGCGCTCGGCCCTCGGCGCCTCGAAGCGGCGGCTGGTGCGCGAGCTCCTGACCGAGAGCCTGGTCCTCTCGCTCCTCGGGGGTCTCGCCGGCGCCGGGCTGATGGCGGGAGGCTCGGACCTGATCCTCGCCGTGGCGCCGCGCGGCGTGCCGAGGCTCGACGCCGTGTCGCTCGACGCCTCGGTCTTCCTCTTCGCCCTGGCGACCTCGGTCGCCACCGGGCTCGTCTTCGGGCTGATCCCGGCCCTCGCCACGACCCGCCGGTCGTTGGGCGGCGTCCTCAAGGAGGGGGGTGGGCCTGGGCCGGGCGCCGTGGCGGGACGGCGCCGACTCAGCCAGGCGCTGGTGGTCGCCGAGGTGACCCTGACCTTCGTCCTGCTGATCGGCGCCGGGCTCCTGGTGCGGAGCTTCGTCCTCCTCGCCCGCCAGCCCCCGGGCTTCCGCACCGAGGGGGTCGTGGCGATCCCGCTCCACGTGCCCGCCGACCGCTACCGGACCGTGCCCGAGCTGGAGGCGTTCTACGCCCGGCTGGTCGAGCGACTGGCGCGCGTTCCCGGAACGGAGTCGGTGGCGGTGACCAACAACCTGCCGATCCACCGAAGCCATGCCACGAGGGACTACTACGTCGCCGGCGAGCCCGAGATCGAGGAGCAGGCGCGCCATGCCCAGTACGGCGTGGTCAGCCCCGACTACTTCCGGGTGCTCCGGATCCCGCTGCTGCGCGGGCGGGTCTTCACGGCCGCGGACCGCCGCGAGAGCCGGCCGGTGGCGATCATCGACCAGGCCCTCCGCGACCAGGTCTTCCCCAACCGGGACCCCATCGGCCGGCGCCTCCGCTTCGTGGACGAGGACGCCTGGATGACCGTGGTGGGCGTGGTGGGCAACATCCGCGGCGGGGGGCTGGCCCGGGAGCCGGGACCCGGTTTCTACATTCCCTACCAGCAACGGCCCGCGACCCGGAGCGAGCTCGCCGCGGGGCACAACGCGGATCTCCTCGTCGTCGCACGCGGGGACCAACGGAACCTGGGGGAGTCCTTGCGCCGGGCGATCTGGGAGGTCGATCCGCTCCAGCCCGTCCCCGAGATGGAGAGCCTGGAGAGCGCGGTCTCGGAGGGCACCGGGCCGGAGCGCTTCCGGGCGGTCCTCCTCGGCACCTTCGCCGCCCTCGCCCTGCTCCTGGTGGTGGCCGGGATCTACGGCGTCATCGAGCGCCTGGTGGTGGAGCGCACCCGGGAGCTCGGCATCCGCCGCGCCCTGGGGGCCACGCAGCGGGACGTGGTGCGGGACGTTCTCGCCTGGGGCCTGCGCCTGGCGGCAGCGGGCGTCGTCGCCGGCACCCTCCTCGGCCTCCTGGCGAGCCGCTACCTGGCGAGCCTCCTCTTCGGGGTGGCGCCCGACGATCCCTGGACGTTCGCCGCGGCGATCGCGGCGGTGCTCCTGGTCACCCTCGCCGCCTGCCTGGTGCCGGTGCGCCGGGCGCTCCGGGTGGATCCGGTGGTGGTGCTCCAGGGGTAACGGTCGCGGTCCGCGGCCGGCCGTCTCCGGCTTCTCGGGCTCACTACCCGACGGGGTGAGGAAAAGCCCCCTCGGAATCCGTTAGTGTCGATAGGCCAAGAGCCGTTTTAGCTTAGGCCGTCCGCACTTACGCGCCGACTGCCTTGAACTCGAAGGGAGACCTGACCATGCGCCGAGTCCTCTGGGCGAGTCTTCTCCTCGCCGTCCTTCCCATCGCAGCCCACGCCATTCCCGGCATCCCCGACCACGTCCCCGCCGCCTCGCTCCTCGTGCCCTACTTCCAGACCGGCATCGATGCCGGGGCCCACCCGAACGACACCCTGCTCTCGGTGGACAACGCGTTCGGCAGCGACAGGCTCGTCCACCTCGAGATCTGGGACTGGAACGGCAACGCGGTCGCGTACCAGAACTTCGTGATCCCGGCCTTTGCCACCCACAGCGTCGCCATGCGAGACCTCCTCAACTCGGCCTCGGCCACGGTGAGGGCGGCGCTCGCCGTTGGTGACTACTACTACGGTTTCATCACCATCGACGCGGTCACCAGCTCGACCGCTCTCAACCCTCTCCAGGCGGGCTTCCCATTCGCCAACAGCAATGTCCTCGAGGGCTACATCTACTACACGCGCCTCTCGGAAGGCTCGGCCAACGGCTTGGCCATGGTGCCCCTCGAGGCCGAGAGCAACTCGATCGACGGCTTCCTCCGGGGCTTCTACCAGGCGGGAGATCCGCGTGAGGAGATCGACGCCACCGCCAGGTCCTGTGCGGACCAGCTCGCGAGAGGGGTCGCCTGCACCGGCAACAACAACAGCGTCATCGACCGAGTCCACTTTCGCCAGTTCGGCAGCCCCCCGGCGGCGCTCAACGGCAACACCCGGATCGTCCTCTTCACCTGGGCTCCGTTCGCCACCGGAGGCGGTCCGTCCACCTACTGCGACACTCATGCGTGCGGCAGCGACTATCCCCTGAAGCTGTACAGACCGGACGGCAGCCTGTACCTGGATACTACGATTCGTCTGAATCACGTGGTCAACATCATCGATTTCTTGGGCTTCGCCTCGTCCGGCTGGATCTCGATCTGGAACGTCCCGGACGTCGGAGTCGACCTCCAGGTTTACGGCTTCTCCTTCAACTCGGCGAACCCGCCGTCCGGCGCCTCGCAGAGCTGGGACGCGATCTTCGAGGCGTACATCATTCCCTGAGGGTCGACGGGCCGAACGTCACCCTTCCTCCGCGGGTGGCTCGGAGGCCGGCGGCTCGTCGCCGCCCGCCGGCTCCGAGTCGCCGGCCTGGCCGTGTCCGGGCTCCGCGGGCTTCGCCTCGGCGGTGGGGAGGTAGGGGGCGACCTGGGCCCAGACGTCGGCCGGCAGGCGGCTCTTCACCTCGGCGGCGAAGTCCTGCTGGGTGGCGAAGAGCGTGTTGAACAGCTCCCGGAGCTTCTCGAGGGCGTTCTTGCTGAACAGTCCGACCAGGGCGCCGAAGCCGGCGAGGCTGAGGTCGTTCAGGTTCTCGGCGTCGCCCATTCCGGGAGCGGTGGCGAGGAGGCCGCCCTTGATGACGAAGTAGAAGATCACGCCGACGAGCATGCCCAGGATCGGGCGGGCGACGTACCAGGGGCTGAAGGCGAGGTCGAAGTCTTTCCGGATGGAAGCGTGCTCCAGGTAGCCGAGGATCACGCTGATGCTGCTCCCGATCCCGGCGGCGAACATGGTCACCAGCATGTCCTGGACCACGCCGGCCTCGTCCGGGTCGATGGAGGGGAAGTGGTGCTGCAGCCAGGCGGGCGGCTCGATCACGGCGAAGAGGGCGAGCACGTTGAGAGTCGCGATCACCAGCAGCCACCCGCCGATCACCAGAGTGACGGGGCTCGGGAAGCGCTCTCCAGCGGCCGGCGGCGGGGGCTTCGGCGCCCGGCGCGCCCAGCCCTCGGCCAGCGACGGCAGCGAGCGCGCCGCCAAGTGGAGCAAGACGAACGCCCCGGCGAGGATCGCCAGCCCGAGGAGCGCCTCGGCGAGGCCGAGGACGCTCGTCGCGGTGGTGGCGGCCTGGACCTCTCGGACCCAGGGGACGAGGACGCCTTGGAGGTAGAGGAGCACCAGGTACAGGCCGAGGCCGTACCAGAGCAGGAGCCCGAGCCGCTTGAGGCTGACCATCGCCGCTCTCCTTCCGCCGTCCGCGCAGCAACGGCGAGTTTTCGGTTTGACGCAACGCTACGGGATCGGCCGGGCGAGGTCAAGGCCGCCGCCGGGCCGGTACGGAAGGCTTGGGCCGGCTCTCCGGTTGTCGTACGATAGAGGCGGCCGGGGCGTGGCTCCGGCCTTCCGGCCTCGATCCCGATCCACCCACGAGCCCCCGCGAGCCCTCATGAGCCCATCTCCCGCCCCGACCTCCCGCCTGGTTCAGATCGGCGAGGGCCGCGGCGCCGCGCCCCGGCGCCGCGAGCCGCGGCCCGAGTGGCTGCGCATCCGGCTGGCGACGCCCGAGAGATACCACCGGGTCAAGAAGCTGGTCTCCGGCCTCTCGCTCAACACCGTGTGCACCGAGGCCCGGTGCCCGAACATCTACGAGTGCTGGGGCGAGCACGGCACGGCCACCTTCATGATCCTGGGCGACACCTGCACCCGGCGCTGCGGCTTCTGCTCGGTCAAGAGCGGCCGGCCCGAGGCGGGGGTCGACGACGCCGAGCCGGAGCACGTGGCCGAGGCCGTGGCGACCATGGGTCTGCGCCACGCCGTCGTCACCTCGGTCGACCGGGACGATCTCCCGGACGGCGGTGCGGAGCACTTCCGCCGGACCATCGAGGCCGTCCACCGCCGCTCGCCCGGGTGCGCGGTCGAGGTGCTGACCCCCGACTTTCGCCGCGTTCCGGACGCCTTGGACGCGGTGCTCTCCGCCCGCCCGGAGGTGTTCAGCCACAACGTGGAGACGGTGCCGCGGATGTACCGGGCCGCCCGGCCGGGCTCGAGCTACGAGCGCAGCCTGAGGCTCCTGGCCGACGCCTCGCGCCGCCGGGACGAGGGCTCCTACGCCGGGCGCACCAAGACCGCCATCATGCTCGGTCTGGGAGAGCGCGACGCGGAGGTGCGGGCGACGATCGCCGACATCCGCGACGCCGGCGTCGAGGTGCTGGCCATCGGCCAGTACCTGCGGCCCACCAAGGACCACCTGCCGGTCGACCGCTACGTCTCGCCCGACGAGTTCGCCGCCCTGCGCGACCACGCCATGTCCCTGGGCTTCCTCCACTGCGAGGCGGGCCCCCTGGTCCGCTCCAGCTACCACGCCCACGAGCACGTGCCGCCCGAGCTGCGCACCGAGCTCCGGGCCAGCTCCTGAGCCGACACCACCCGGAGACGATTCGAATGCCCGAGATCCTCGAAGAGGTCACGATCCGCCCGGCCGACGAGCTCGACATCGGCGACATCGTCGCGATCGACGAGAAGATCGGCGGCCACTACCGCCCGGAAGTCTGGGAACGCCGACTCGGTTACTACCTTCGCAGGGACCCGGACGCCTCGGTCGTGGCGGTGGCGGCGGAAGGCAAGGTCGTCGGCTTCATGCTCGGCGAGGTCCGCAGCGGGGAGTTCGGCCTCGAGGAGCCCACCGGCTGGATCGAGGTCCTGGGCGTCGACCCCGAGGCCCGGGGCCGCTCGGTCGGCCGACAAATGGCCGAGGCGGTCCTCGCGCACTTCCGCGAGCAGGGCGCGACCCGGGTCCGGACCCTGGTCGACGAGCGGGAGATGGGTGACATCGCCGGCTTTTTCCGCTCCCTGGGCTTCCAGCCGGCGCCGCTCCTGCCCTTCGTCCTCGACCTGAGCTGAGCCACGCCAAAGACGATCGAGACTCCGAGGAACGCGCTCCCATGAAACCACGTACCGCCAGCTTGCCCCAGCCCTTCCACGACGCGGTCCTGCGCTGGAAGGACACCTACCTGACCGACTTCGACTTCCTGATGGACAACTGGGAGAAGCACTTCCCCAACGACCAGCGCCTGGAGCTTTGCGCGTACCGCGAGATGGGAATGTGCGGGGAGATCGAGGTGGGCGACGAGAAGGGCAAGCCGAAGTACGCCCGGGCCTCCGAGATGCACCCGGAGCAGGCCCACCACCTGTTCGGCGCCATCAAGGCCCAGGCCTCCACCGAGTTCGGCTCGATCCAGCAGCATCGTCTGACGCTCGCCCGGGCGCAGGAGGAGGAGGAGCAGTTCTGGGTGCTCCGGATGATGGCCGAGGAGCTGCGCCACGGCTACCAGATGCTCCACCTGCTGGTGGAGGACGACTGGAGCGCGGTGTCGAAAGAGTCGAGCGCCGAGGTGATCGAGGACATCCTGTCCATGACCACCGGCTCCCACATCCTCGGGGCGTTCAACATCGACTTCGACTCCTTCGTCGACAACGTCACCTTCTGCTGCCTGATCGACCGGGTGGGCAAGTACCAGCTCTCCATGCAGCGGGTGAGCGCCTACCGGCCCATGGCCGAGTCCATGCCCCAGATGCTTCGGGAGGAGGCGTTCCACCTGGCCACCGGCGTCGTTCCCATGCGCCGCTGGGCGCAGCAGGCGGCCGAGGGCGAGGTCTACATCACCATGGAGATGCTCCAGAAGACGATCAACAAGTGGTTGCCCCGCGGTCTCGAGATGTTCGGCGACGAGCGCGGCGGCGGCACCAACGTGCGCTACGGCCTGAAGCCGATGAAGAACGCCGAGGCCCAGGAGCAGTACTACCAGGAGGTGGCCAAGGTCGTGCGCGACCTGAACATGCGCTACCTGCGCGCGCGCCTTCCCGAGCTCGACCTGCCCGAGGCCAACCAGGCCATGGACCGCCTGGAGGCCGGCGAGAGCGTCCAGGGGGTCCGGCCGGAGGACCTGCTCTACCTGCCGCACCGCGAGTTCTTCCGCCGGCGCGGGGTGCCGGCCTTCCGCCGGGTCGGCGCGCGCGGCGAGAGCTTCGAGACCCCGGCCGAGTACCTCGAGCACCTGCGCCGGAGCCTTCCCGAGTCCTACCTGGCGTCGAGCGACTTCAAGGACTTCGTCGATCGCCTGCGCCAGGTGGAGTCGGGGGAGATGAGCGCCGAGGAGGCGTCGCACCAGCTTCCGGCCCTGCGGCGCGTGGCCGGCACCTGTCCGTGCTCGAAGTCGGTGCGCTGGGTGATCGACGTCCCGGCCGCCACCCCCACCGAAACCGCAACCACCTAAGAACCGCCCAGGCCGAGAGACGGGGCAAGGAGACGCGGCGTGAGTGTGTTTACCCGGTTGCTGGTCACGACGCTTCCCCTGGTCCCCAAGCCCATCGTCCGGCGCGTCTCCCGGCGCTACGTGGCGGGCGACACCCTGGACGACGCCGTCGCCACCGTGCGCCGCCTGAACGAGCGCGGCGCCATGGCGACCCTCGACGTGCTCGGCGAGGAGGTCAAGGACCGGGAGCGGGCCACCGCCTTCACCGAGGAGTGCGTGCGGGTGCTCGAGCGGATCGACCGCGAGGGGGTCGACTCGAACCTCTCCATCAAGCTCACCATGTTCGGCCTCGAGATCGACGAGGAGTTCTGCCACGGCAACGCCGAGCGGATCGTCCGGGCGGCGGGCGAGCGGGGCAACT
>CAZIIB010000006.1:0-10772 GCA_964539125.1 uncultured Thermoanaerobaculia bacterium
CGAATCCTCATGGGGGCTCGGCACTCGGGGCAAAGGGCTTTCGAGATATCCATCGGGCTCGCTCCTTCTGGGCTCACTGTAGGGCAGCATGGCAGAAAAGTCAATGGTGTACTTGACTTTCTTGACTCTAGTCAGGCCATGATATCATGGAATTCAATGCTTTTCTGCGGATCATCGCGCAGGGGAACGGACGGCGGCGAGGCTCGGCCGAGCCGGTGGTAGACACTCCGCGCCCTACCGGTGTTGGGCTGGTACCCTAGGAGGATCGAAACGTCGGCGACACCACGGTCCACGTCCTCGTGGTCGAGCTCGAGACTCCCGGAAGATAGGTGAAGAGAGATGTCGCCGGAGACCTCCAGGCCCGTTTACCTCCTCGCCCACCTGCACGTTCCGGACGTCGAGGCCTACCGGCGCGAGTACGGGCGCAAGGTGATGCACCAGCTCTCGGCGGTGGGCGCGAGGCTGCTGGTCGCGAGCCCCAGCCCGACCGTGCTCGAGGGAGAGTGGGAGGCGACCTGGACCGCGGTGATCCGGTTCCCGGATCGCGAGGCGGCGGAGCGCTGGTACCGGTCCGAGGAGTACGCGCCCCTGAAGAAGCTGCGCGTCGAGGAGCTGACCACGGGCGGCCCGGTCGTCCTGTTCGACGCCTTCCCGCCACCGGAGACGGCGCCAGGCGCTTCGTAGACAGACCCGAGGCGCGGGAGTGGAGATGAAGGTCATCTCGAACAGCGACAGCTTTCGCCCGCCGAGCCGGTGGCTCGCACCGCTGGTCCTTTCGCTCGGCCTCGCGGCAAGCTCCCTCGCGGCCCCGCCGGAGTACTCGCCGCGACCCAGGGGCCTCGACTGGCAGAGCCGCTACGGCTACCAGAAGTCCGACCTCATTCCCTTCGAGCTGGGGGCCGGTGGCCTGAGGGTGCCGGTGGTGACCGCCGAGGTGCAGGGTCACCCGCTCCGTCTGGTTCTGGACACGGCCACCCGGGGCTTTGCGACGCTCACTCCGGAGGTCATCGAGGAGCTGGGACCGAAGCAGACCGGGACCGCTCGGTTCCTCGACTCCGCGGGCCGGAACCACGGCGCGATCCCGCGGGTGCTGGTTCCTTCGCTCGAGCTCGGGCCCCTGAAGCTCGAAAAGGTGCTCGTCACGGGAACCGGTCCGGAGGCGGTCCAGGGCCGTCGTATCGGCGGCCTTCAGGGGACGATCGGTTGGCACGCCTTCTCCGGCGGGCGGCTCACGATCGACTACGCGACCCGGACGCTGGTCTTCGAACAGCGCCCGTGCCGCTAGAGGCAGGCGACGCGGGTCTGGAGCGCTCCTTCCGGTGGTGAGTTTTCGTTGACTCTCCCAAGGCCCTGCGGTAGAGTCCGCGGAACTCGAACGTCCCCCTGGCTCGACGAGGAGGAGCTCTTAGATGTTAACTGGAAGACTTGCCGCTGCGGTGCTCGGCTTGATGGCGATCTCGCAGCTTTCCAGCTCCAGCACCGCGGTTCCCTACACGTTCACCAACGGCACCGTCGCCGATGCCGATGAAGTCAACGCCAACTTCTCGGCACTGGCAAATGCCATCGACAACAAGCCGGCTGGTCCGGCGCAGTGGGTACAGTTATTCGACAGGAATTATACGAACGAGCTCACTTCGAGTGCGCCGTTGAACCTCAGCAACGAAGGCATCAAGTCCGATTTCACCACCGGCGGATTCGCGCTCTCGACGAACACCGTCACGAACGACACCCTGACGTTCCCGGACACCGGTCACTACTTTGTGACCATTCAGTTGAGAGCGAGCTTCCTGTTGCCTCTGTCCCCCCCGCCAGTGGGCTCGACGTACCAGATCCTTTTCAGCATTCTCGACGCCAACAACAGCACTCTGAACAATCTGGTCTTCAATGGCATCATCCCCAACGACCCCAACGCCGTGCTGGACGAAACGTTGTCGACATCCTTCGTGATCTACGACGCCGCGGCGCCGCCTCAATTGAAAATCGTACTGTCGAACTTCGATTTCAGCCTGGCGTTCGACAACCAGCTCAGCGTCTTCGACATCATCGTCGTGGCACAGAAATGGGAACACCCCGCGGCCCCCTGAGCTACCCGAGACGGGGCTCGGATGCAGATCGGATCGAAACATCGCATCACCCGCGCGAGAGCCACCTCCTGAGGGCTCAGAGATGAAGAGACTCACCCTTGCAGTGCTCGGCCTGTCGATGCCGACCGCTGCCCAGGCCGGGCAGTGGGGCATGCGATGGGGCACGATGATCTGGGGGCCTGAGGTCGCGCCACCGCCGCCGACCGTGCCGACGCTCGATCCCGCGATGGTGGTGCTCTTCGGCCTCGGCCTCGCGATGTTCGCCTGGAACCTCCTCAGGCACCGGCTCGGGCCATCTCCTCGATAGTCGACGTTTCTCGCGCCGGAGCTCAGAGCACCCCGACCACCTCCTCCATCGCGTCGAACACCTTCCCTACCTCGTCTTCCGTCACCACGTACGGCGGCAGGAAGTAGAGCGTGTCCCCAGCGGCCGGAGAAGAAGGTCCCGCGAGAGGAACTCCTCCGCCACGGTGCCGGACTCACTTCGCCGGCTTGCGGTAGCTGATCCGGTAGATCGCCCCGGCCTTGTCGTCGGAGACCAGCATGGAGCCGTCGGGCAGGACCAGGAGGTCCACCGGCCGGCCCCAGGCCCTGCCGTCCTGGCCCAGCCAGCCGGTGGCGAAGGGCTGGTAGGCGACCGCCTTGTCGCCGTCCAGGCGGACCTCGCTCACCCGGTAGCCGATGGGCGTGTCCCGGTTCCACGAGCCGTGCTCGGCGATGAAGATCTGGCCCCGGTAGGCGGCGGGGAACATCTCGCCGGTGTAGAACTTGACCCCCAGGGAGGCCACGTGGGGCCCGAGCTTCTGGACCGGCGGCACGTAGGCGGCGCACCCCTTGCCCGGCCCCACGTCGGGGTCCGGGATCTCGCCGCCGTGGCAGTACGGGTAGCCGAAGTCGAGGCCGGCCTTCGGCGCGCGGTCGAGCTCGTCGGGCGGCCGGTCGTTGCCCAGCCAGTCGCGCCCGTTGTCGGTGAACCAGAGGACGTTCGTTCCCGGGCGCCAGGTGAAGCCGACGGTGTTGCGGATGCCCCGGGCGTAGATCTCCCGGGTCTTCGCCGGGTCGGGAGCGTCCACCCGGATCCGGGTGATGGAGGCGTAGGGCTCCCGCGGCTCGCAGATGTTGCACGGCGCCCCCACCGGCACGTAGAGCCAGCCGTCCGGGCCGAAGGCGATGTACTTCCAGCCGTGGTGGCGGTCCTTCGGGTAGTCGTCCACGATCACCTTGGGCTTCGGCGGGTCGTCCAGGTGCTTCTCGACGTCGTCGAAGCGCAGGATCCGCGAGACCTCGGCCACGTAGAGGGCGCCGTCGCGGAAGGCGACGCCGTTGGGCATCTCGAGGCCGGAGGCCAGGGTCACCACCCGGTCGGCCTGCATGTCCCCGTCCTTGTCGAGAACGGCGTAGACCTTTCCCGCGGTGCGCGTGCCCACGTAGAGGACACCCGACGGGGAGCGGACCATGGAGCGGGCCCCCGGCACATCGGCGGCGAAGACCTGGATCGAGAACCCCGGCGGCAGGTGGATCGAAGAGAGCGGGAGCCTCGTCGCGCTCTGCCCGGAGACGGCGCAGCTACAGAGGGCGAACACGACCAGTGCCAGGCCTCGGCTCCAGATCTTGGTGAGCATCGTCAGGACCTCCTCCCCGGCGATCTTAGTACCTCGGTGCCTGGCGACGGCTCGCGTAGCAGGCTCGGCGCTCCGGCTCCGTGATACCATAGACTCGAAATAAAGAAATGGACGCGGAGCTCCATTTCCGCGCAGCGGCTAGCGTCTCCCATGATTCCTGGCCGACAGCCGTCGTCCTTCGAGCCTCTCTCCGACGAGGAGGTCGCCCGTCTGCAACGCAACCTGGAGACGGCGGTGGCGAAGCTGTGTCCACGCTCCCTCGCGCAGCGGCGGGAAGACCTCGTGCAGGAGGCGCTCCTCAAGGTCACCCGGGTGGTGGCCGGCTCCCCGGCGGGCCGGGAGCTCAACGCGACCTACCTCTGGCGCACGGCCTACTGCGCCCTGGTGGACGAGCTCCGCCGCCTGCGGAGGCGGGGCGAGGTGGCCCTGGAGGCGGCCGGTCCGCCGGAGAGCGTTGCCAGCCTTCGGCCCGGTCCCGCCGCCGTCCGGCGGAGCCGGGAGATCCGCCGGGCTCTGGCCGATTGCCTGAGGGGCCTGATCGAGCCGCGGCGCCTGGCGGTGATCCTGCACCTCCAGGGCGAGCCCCCCCGTGAGGCGGCCGAGCTCCTGGGCTGGCCCAGGAAGCGCGTTCACAACCTCACCTTTCGCGGGCTCCGGGACCTTCGCAGGTGCCTCTCCGCTCACGGGGTGACCCCGTGAGGCGGTCCGAGATGGGCGCCGACGACCTCCGGGACGTCTTTCAGGATCTGCCCAGGGAGACCGCTCCCGATGAGCCCTGCCCGACCCCGGAGGAGCTCTGGGCCTCGGCCCGCGGAGAGCTCGCTGCCGAGGAGAACCGTCGGGTGATCGACCACACCGGACGTTGCCCGAGCTGCGCCGAGGCCTGGCGCGTCGCCCGGTATGTCGGCCGGAGGGTGAGCGGGGATGCCGACGAGGTGAAGGACCGGACGAGGCGGGAGAAGCCAGCTTTCAGGTGGCTGCCCGCCGCGGCCGCCGCGGCGATCGTGGTGCTGGCGGGCGTCGGCCTGTTCATCGCTCGGCAGGCGAAGAAGGAGCCAACCTACCGCGTGGAGAACCGGCCGGCGATCGAGTCCCTCGTCCCCGAAGACCAAGCGCTCTCCCGGGCGAACCCGACGCTGCGCTGGAGCGGCCCCGAAGGGGCCAGCTACTCGGTGGTGGTCACCACCGGCCGGCTCGAGGTCCTGGCCCAGGCGGAAGGCCTGACCGAGAGCGAGTACCGGCTGCCCGCTTCGGTCGTGTCCGAGCTCACCCCGGGCACCGTCCTCCTCTGGCACGTGGAGGCGCTGCTGCCCGACGGCGCGCGGGTGCCCTCCAAGACGTTCCGGGTGCGGATCGAGTGACGGCGTGTCAAGGCCGGGTGAGTCGAAGCCGACTTCGGGCCGTTGGTTTCGGCGGACGGAGAACGACTCGAGGAGACCGACATGAAGCTGGCCGTAGCCCCCTCGCGAGAACCGATCTACCGAGCCGCCGAGCGCCTGACGACGTTGGCGGTAGCGGGCAGCGCCCTGGTGACGCTCGCGGTGTCACTCGGAGCCTGTAGCTCCGTCCGTGCCGCCCCCCATTTCGTGATCACGCCGGCCTTCTCCGGGTACTGGGTGGCCGGCCCCCGAGACTCCGGCTGTCCGGCAGGTGTTGAGTGCGTCGCCAGCAGGACGAGCTGGGAGAACTTCCAGAAACTCCGTGACGAGCAGCGGGAGCGAGGGCTCGACATCGTGGACTTCGATGCTCAGATCACCTCACTCGCCACAGTCTATGCCGGCGCTTGGGCGACGAGCGATAGCGAGCAAGAGCACGAGTTGGAGAAGGACCTCTCATGGAACAAGTTCGACCGCGAGCACGAGCGGCTCTCTCAGGCGGGGTATCGACTGATCAGCCTCAAGGTTTACGAGGACCACGGCCGCCAGCGCATCGCGGCCATCTGGAGCCCCCGGAGAAGGTCATCCACGGTCGCGACTGGCTTTGGCTCCTGGCAAAGAAACAGGAGCTGAAGTCCGAGCACTACTTCCTCTCCCAGATCGAGGTCTACCCGGGCCCCGACGGGCCCGAGGACCGTTTCACGGCCGGAGTCTGGTCTCACGGCGACACCGAGACCCGGCTCGTCCGTAGCCTCCACTGTGATCAGCAAAGAGGAGCTTCTTTCTCGGATTCGAACCTGGGCACGCAGGGTGGGAACATGGACACTCGCTGTGAGCTGGTCCGAACCTTGAACGAGATGAACGAGGAGGGCTTCCAGGCCGTGGACTTCGAGAAGTACCGGGAAGGCGGACAGGAGACCTGGGCCGTTCTCCTCGAAAAGCGCCCAGAGCTCGACTGGCTCACCTTCCCCGCCACCGCGGCCGAGCTCGACCAGCGCAATGAGCGGTTGGCTTCCCGGTCCGCCTCCCTCCCGGACCCGGGCGACGCCGGGGGAAGCCCTGGGGACGACACCCTGGCGTTCCGTCTTCAGGATCTGGACCTGCTGTACGTCTTGACCGTGGAGGGTCAAACGACCCACCTGGGCACCATCCACGACGGTGGCACCTCCGGCCCGGACGGCTGACGATGGCCCGCACCGCCCTCGCCCTGGCCGGTCTGCTGGTCGTGGCTGCGGCCAGTCCGGTGCGAGCCGCCTCCCCCTTCGACGACTGCGAAGCCCGGTTCGCCGCCGACCCACAGGGGTGGAAGACCTGTGGCTGTTTCCACGGGGTGGCGGTCGTCGCCGGGCTCCAGGCCGAGGCGGTGGCACGCCTCGAGGCGCACCGCTCCGCCGACCCGGACAATCCCTGCCTGGCCCTCACTCTCGGCCGGCTCTACCTCGAAGACCGGAGGGCGGAGGCGGCGGCCCGCCTTCTCCTGCGGGCCGCGGAGGAGTACCACGCCCGGAACCTCGCCGCCGGCGAGGTCTACGCCCGGATCAACCGGAGCGCCGCCCTCTCCGAGATGGGGGCGGCCGGCGACGAGATCGACGAGGAGCTAGCCCTCGCCCGGACTGCCGCCGAGAGCGCCGGCGACCCGGTCCTGGAGGCGGAGGTGGCGGTCAAGGAGGCGGAGCTCCTCCTCCTGCGCGGCGGCGACCTGGACCTGGTGGAAGCCTCCCTCCGCCAGGTTCGCCGAGAGGCCTTCCCCCTCGCCCACCCCAATCTCCAATGGCAGATCCTTCTCAACCTGGGAACTGTCCTCTACCGCAGGGGGCGCTTCTCCGAGGCCGAGGAGGTATTCGCCGAGGGGGTGGAGGTGACTTCCGGCGCCGGTCTCCGCTTCGGCGAGGCCGCGGCACGACTGAATCTGGCGGCGGCGGTCGGGGCCGGCCTCCCCGACCCGGCCCGGCGGGAGAGGACCGTCCAGCTTCTCGAGGAGGCCCTGGCCGCCGCTCAGGAGGCGGGCAACTCGTTCGCCGAGATCGAGGCCCGTAAGCGCCTCGGCCGCCTGGAGGGAGGAGCCGAGGGACGTGCGCAGCTCCAGGCCGCCCTCGACCTGGCCGAGGGCTATCGGAGCCGCGCGCCGGAGCTCCTGGCCGGGGTGCTCTCCTCCTCAGCCATGGAGCTCCTCCCGGACGATCCCGCCGAGGCCCGGCGCCGCGTGGACGAGGCCTCGACCCTCTTGCTCGAGACCGACGACCCGTGGGACCAGGCCTACGGCTGGGCCGACCGTCTGCGGGTCCTGTGGGCCACCGCGCCCCATGACGAGGCGCTGGCGGCCGCCCTGGGCACTCTGGAGATCGCCGATCGCCTGGGGGAGATCCAGGAGACCGAGGAGGGCCGGGCGGAGGTGTTCTCCGTCTGGACCGAGATCTACCAGTGGCTGGCGGGACGTCTCCTGGCCGACGCCGAGTCCGGGGCCGACGCCGAGGCGCTGGCGACGGCGTTCTCCGTGGCGGAGAGGATGCGGGCGCGGCGCCTCCTGGAGTCGCTCTCCGCGGCCGGGGTCGAGCCGGCGGACGGCGTCGAGCGGACCGACCCCGAGCTGGAGACGGCCTGGCACGACGTCGAGCGGCGGATCGTGGGGCTCCACCGTCGGCTCCTGGACCCCCGGCTCCCGGCCGGCCGCCGGCAGCAGCTTCTGGCGAAGCTCGACGGGCTCGAGCTCGAGGAAGGCCGCCTGACGGTCCGCCGTCGCGGGCTCCAGAACGTAGTGGGTGCTCCACCGACGGGCTTCGTGGGGCTCGACGCGCTGCGCGCCGACCTGGCTCCGGACGAAGCCTTCCTCTCCTTCCAGGTCGGCCTGTGGCACGCCCTGGACGGCACGTTCAGCGGCGGCGCCTGGCTCGTCGCGGTCACGCGGGAGGCGGCTCACCTCTACCGCCTGCCGGACCGGGCGGAGCTCGAGCCGGAGGTGGACGTGTTCCTCCATCTCTTCGAGCGCCGCGATGGCTCCGAGGCCGAGCCGGCGGCGGCCCTCTACGACGCACTCCTCCGTGAGGCGTTGGAGGATCTGCCTCCTGGGGTGGATCGCCTGGTCCTGATCCCCGACGGCCCGCTCCACCGCCTGCCCTTCGCGGCCCTCCGGGAGGCGCCCGGCGCGCCACCGGTCGCGGCCCGCTACGGGCTCTTCGTGACCCCGTCCGCCACCGTCTGGCGCCGGCTGCACTCGCTGGTGGACCGGAGCCGGCTCACCCTCGCCGTGGCCGACCCGACCACGCCCGGCGGGACGCCCGCCGGCGAGGCGGCCGGGGCCGACACGGAGCGCTCCTGGACCGCCGGCGTGCGGCTGGCGGCCCTGCCCTACGCCCGGCGCGAGGGCCGCGAGGTCCTGCGCTCGCTGGGCGATCCGGCGCGTCTCCTGGTGGGCGCCCACGCCACCGAGCGTGCCGTCAAGAACGGGGCCGCAGACGGGCTGAGGCTCCTCCACTTCGGCACCCACGCAGTGCTCGACGAGGCCCACCCCCGGCGCTCGGCGGTGGTGCTGGCCCCGGGCGCCCAGGACGAGGACGGCCTGCTCCAGCCTCGGGAGGCGGCGGAGCTCGGCCTGGAAGGGGCGGTGGTGGTCCTCTCCGCCTGCCAGAGCGCCTCCGGCACGGTCCTCGAGGGCGAGGGCGCCCTGAGCCTCGCCCGGTCCTTCCTGGAGGGCGGCGCCCGGGGCGTGGTAGGCAGCCTGTGGCCCGTGGAGGACGAGGAGGCGGCGGACCTCCTCGGCCGCTTCTACCGCCACCTGGGCCGAGGCGACTCCGTGGCCCGAGCCCTCGCCCGAGCCCAGCGCGAGGCCCTGGAAGCCGGAACGCCCGCCGCCGCCTGGGGCGGCTGGACCGTCCTCGGCGACGGCGGAGCGGTCGTAGCGCCGGAGGGCCGCTCCCGTAGCGAGGCCACGCGCCGGCTCAGGGCATGGCTCGGCTGGGCCCTGGCCCTCGTCCTCCTCCTGGCGGCGACGGCCGGCGCGATCCTCCAGGCTCGCCGTAGTCGAGTCTGAGACTTCCAAGACATCTGAGCAAAACGGTTAGGCCGACCGTTTGTATCGGCAGAACCGAGTTTCCATTGTTCGTCGGGCTCTCTCGCACGAGGGGTGCCCGAAGGACGCAAGAGAGGAGTTGGGAATATGCGAGCCGGCAGCTCAATGAATCCACGAGCGGCGTTGCCCACCGCCCTGTCGCTCTTCTTCATCCTGTTCGCGGGCCTGTCCGCAGGCTGCAGCCAGAACGTCATCCGAAGCCCGGAAGACGCAGCTACGGCGATTCTCGGAGCGCGCGATGCCTTCGACGCCATGCCCAGCGAGCAGCAGATCGCCGAGATTGGAAACGACGACGTGCGCTTGGCGGCGACGCACACCCGGCAGAGTCTCGGCCACTTCACCGCGGTTTCTCCTGACGACGTCTCCGCCATCGCGACCCTCTACAGCACGTTCGTCATCTTCGCCGACGAGTTGGACGACGCCTCGGATGCGAGGACCTGTACCGGCAAGTGCAACGCAGACCGGGACGACTGCCTGGAGGACTGCAAGAACAAGGGGAGGACCTTCTGCGGCTGCCGCTTCCATAACGCAGGCTGCCTCATCTCCGCCTGGGTCAAGGGAACCTGTTGATCAATCCCGCTCGCGCCCTGGCTTCGAGGCCGCGTCATGAACAGAGAACTTCCACTGTCGCTGGAGGAACCCGAAATGGAGGCAAGGATGCGAAGTCAGATGACAACAGGAGGAGTGTCGATCCTTCTCGCCGCCGGGCTCGCCGTCGGGCTTTCCGGCTGTACTGTAATGTGTTATCAGAACAAGTGCTTGCCGCCGCGCATCCTCTGCTCCGGCTGCCCCTCACCCTGTCTAACAACGAACTCCTGCCAGCCGAACGGCACCGGCAACGAGCTGGCCGACATCATTCCAGTCCCGCAGGCAGATCCTCCGGCATCTCCCGAGTCCTTCTGTAAGCGGAAGGGAAGCAAACTCTTCATCAAGGTGATGAACCAAGGCACTGCAGCAGCGGGGCCTTCGGTCAGCACTGTCGAGTTCGAGGATCTCGGAAAGTTCCCACAGCCGACTCCTCCGCTGCCGTCGGGTTCAGCGACCGAGCTGCAGTTCACGATCCCGCAAGGATGTTTCGGGCCGCTTTCGGACGAGCTGTGTGACTTCACGATCACGGTCGACGAACAAGCCGTGGTGGTTGAGAGCAACGAGAGCAACAACACGGCGACCGGCCAGTGCTTCCACGCCAACTGATCCAGACCTCCCGGATCCGACAGGCACCACTGCACCACGAGCCGGATGGCCTCGGACCCAAAAGACGATGATGCACCGTGTTCGATCGGAAGCCGATTCCGCCCAGAAGCGAGCGAAAAGTATGTAAGAACACTCTCCCATATCTCACCGATCCGAAAGCGTCGCTGCTCGGTCTAGGACCTCCGAAGACGAAAGAGGCAGAATCTCCCGCCGCCACGCCCTCAAGCTCCGCCCTCTCGTCCCGGCCCTCGGCCTCTCGGCCCTCTCCGGCTCTGCCCTTGAGGCGGAGTCCCTGCCCCGCGTCGACGCGAGGGACTTCGGCGCCGTGGGGGACGGGCTGGCGGACGACACGGACGGCGTCCAGTCGGCCCTCGACGCTTCCCCTTGCGTCCAGCTGCCCCACGGCACCTACCGGATCACCGCGCCGCCG
>CAZIIB010000006.1:10872-21114 GCA_964539125.1 uncultured Thermoanaerobaculia bacterium
TCGAGCCCGGCGCGCCGGCCGAGCCCGGTGACGTGATGGTGCTCGGCGGTGGAGGCCGCCTGAGGCGCTGCTCGGAAGCCTACGATCGCCGGGTGGCGGGCATCCTCTCCGGCGCCGGAACCGAGGAACCCGGAATCCTCCTCGGCTCCAAGGTGCCCACCGGTAAAGCCCGGCGCCGACCCCTGGCGCTGAGCGGACGGGTCTTCTGCCGCGTGGATGCCAACCTGGGAACCGTCGACGCCGGGGACCTGCTCACCACCTCGCCCACCGCCGGCCACGCCATGAAGGCGACGGACCTGAGCAGGTCCTTCGGGGCGGTGATCGGCAAGGCCCTGGTGGACCTTCGGCGAGGCCGCGAGCTCATTCCGGTCCTCGTCTCTCTCCAGTAGACGGCGCCGGCGCGAGCGGCAGCGATCGTCTGCTCACGAGTCGCCTACCGAGAGGATCTGATCAAGGTGCCGGGGCCATGCTTGACAAGATCAGGTGATCCATGCATGCTCCATGCATGGCTGTCAAGACGATCACCCTCGACCTCGAAGCCTACGAGATCCTGCGCCGCCAGAAACAAGGGAAGCAGTCGTTCTCGCAGGTGATCAAGGAGCACTTTCAGCCACGACACACGGTGCGGGACCTCGAAAGAGCTCTGGAAGAGGTCGTTCTCTCCGAGGAGACCCTCGACGTGATCGACCGGCAGATCGAGGCGCGCCAGACGGATGTCGCGCGGGCCCTCGAGCTGTGATCCATCTCGACAGCAGCTTTCTCGTCGATCTGCTTCGCGAGAGGCGACGACGGGAACGTGGTCCCGCGCATCGATTCCTTTCCGGCCGGCCGGACCTCGAGGAGGCCTGCGTCAGCGTCCACGCCGTTTGTGAGCTCTACGTGGGGATCGAGCTCACGACTCATCCCGAAGAGGAGCGCAGGCGGATCGAACGCCTGCTCTCGACCCTGACGATCGAGGTTCCTGGCGAAGCGTTCCCCGGCACTTACGCCCGCCTGCTGGTCGGTCTCCAAGCCCGGGGCATGACGGTGGCCACCATGGATCTGCTGATCGCCACGGCGGCACTCTGTGCCAAGGCGCCCCTCGTCACCCGGAATCCGCGTCACTTCGAGCGTCTCCAGGGCCTCCAGGTCCTGACCTACTGACCGCCGGCCGGCAACCCCAACCACCCCGGCAGCTCCGCCAGGGAGTCGAGGGCGGCGTCGGCCTGCTCGCTGGCCTCGGCCTCGTTCCTATCGTCGCGGGAGAACTTGCCCGTCCGGACCAGGACGCCGGTCGCGCCGGCCCGCCGGGCGCCGGCGACGTCCGATTCGAGGTCGTCGCCGACCATGGCACACTCGTCGGGAGCCAGGTCCATGGAGGCGGCCGCCGCCTCGAAGAAGGCGCGGCTCGGCTTGCCCACGACCGTCGCCTCCCGGCGGGCGGCGTACTCGAGGGCGGCGACGAAGGGGCCGGCGTCGAGGGCCAGGCCGTCGCCCGCCTCCCAGTAGCGGTTCTTCTGGATCGCCACCAGCTCCGCGCCGTCGAGGAGGCGCCGGAAACCCCAGTTGAGGGTCGCAAAGTCCCACGCGGCGCCCAGGTCGCCGAGCACCAGGTGGTCGACGGGCCCCGGCTCGGCGGCCTCCGGCCCGACCACCTCGAGGCCCTCGAAGTCCGCCCAGACGCCCTTCGCCACGAGGAGGCCCACCCGACGGGCGCCCCGGCGTCGGAGCCAGCCCGCCGCCGCCACCGGAGCGGTGAGCACCTCGCGCTCCTCGGCCTCGACGCCCAGCTCCCGGAGGCGCTCGACGAGGGCTGCGCGGGGCTTCCTCGAGGTGTTGGTGACGAAGCGCAGGGGCAGCCCGGCTTGGCGAACCGCCCGGAGGGCCTCCGCGGCGCCGGGGATGGGGCCGGCCTCCGTGTAGACGGTTCCGTCCAGGTCGATCAGCAGGCCTCGGATGCGTCGGCTCATGGTCGTTCACCTCCTCGGAGCGCGTCTCGAGGCCTGTATAGCATCCCCGGCGGCGACCCGTGCGCAGGGAACCGACCCGTCCTCGCACCCGTCCGGAGAGACTGGGCTCCAACGCCACCCATCGGGGCGTTGTCTCAAATCCTGCGGGGCCCCATCATCGATCTGTGAGAACGCCTCTTGCCGATCGGAGGCGGCCGTGACCACGACGCGGCGGCGTCGCCGGCTCCTCTGGCTCGTCCCGGCCCTGCTCGCGCCGCTCCTCACACCGGGTCCTGCGGGCGCCTGGGATCCGCTGCCCGTGAGCGAGGACCCGCTGGTCCGGATGCCGGGGAGCCAGCCGGGCCAGGTCGACCTCGAAGGCCCCAACCGCTGCCTGAACTGCCACTCGGGCTACGACGGGGGCGCCGCCGAGCCCGGCCACTGGCAGGGCTCGATGATGGCCCAGGCGGGCCGCGACTTCCTCTTCTGGGCCACCCTGACCGTCGCCGCCCAGGATTCGATCTGGGCCGTGGGCCGGCCCAACGGGACCGACCTCTGCCTGCGCTGCCACTCCCCCGAGGGCTGGCTCGAGGGGCGCTCCGATCCGACGAACGGCTCGGCGCTCGCCGGCTCGGACTTCGACGGCGTCCACTGCGACGCCTGCCACCGACTCTACGATCCCTTCTTCGAGACGACCTTCTCCGGCGCCCGCGAAGGGAATGATTGGAGCGGCTACTGGGACGAGACCGACGCCAGTGATACGCCGTCCGACGCCGCCGCCCAGGCCACCTACGACCAGGACGTCGTGGACTCGGCCGCGGCGCTTCTGTTCGACGGCGAGCCCTTCTACGACGCCGCCCACCTTCCGTTCAGCCCGGCCTTCACGGAGAACGGGGGCGGCCAGCTCTTCGTCTCGGCCGACGCCGCCAAACGCGCTTCCTTCGCCGACGCCGAGGCCCGCCACGAGATCTTCTACAGCCGGTACCACAAGAGCCGCTACTTCTGCTCCACCTGCCACGACGTCTCGAACCCGCTGTTCTCGAACCTCCCCTTCGAGGGCACGCCGCCCGGCGACGGCGCCACCGTGCTGCCGAGCGAGGAGAACCCGGTCTTCTCCTACGGCCACGTCGAGCGGACCTTCTCCGAGTTCATGCTCTCCGCCTTCGGGGTCCAGGGGGGCGCCCCCGGCGAAGGACCGTGGGCGCCGGAGGTCTTCGACACCTCCCTCGACGGGAACGCCATCGCGCGCTGTCAGGACTGCCACCTCCCCGACGTCGCGGGCCGCGCCTCGAAACAGACGACGGTGACCCGCCCCGGCTCGACCGAGCACCCGAAGAGCGGGGTGCCGGCCCACGACCTGACGGGCGCCAACGTCTGGGTGTCCAGGGTGCTGGCGAGCGCCGTCTCCGGCTCGCCCAACTACGACGCCACCAACGACGCCCTGCTCAACCAGGGCGCCGCGGTCCTGAACGTGGATCTCGCCTCCGGCCTCGGCATCGACTCCGCCGAGCTCCTGGCCGGCGCCTCCCGGGCCGAGCAGACCCTCTCCCGGGCCGCGGCCCTGCGCGATCTCGACTACGACCCGGCCAGCGGGGAGCTCGAAGTGCAGGTGGTCAACTACACCGGCCACAAGCTCCTCTCCGGCTACCCCGAGGGCCGGCGAATGTTTCTCAACCTCAAGCTCTTCTCGGGCGGCGACCTGGTCTATGAGGTCAACCCCTACGATGCCGCCGCCGGCACGCTCGTGGGCCTCCCCGATGCGCCATCGAGCCCGCCCCTCGGCGCCCACCAGGCCTACGTCGACGGCCTGATCTACGAGATGCGCACCTCGAGCACCTTGACCGGCGAGGATCTTACGTTCCTCTTCCTCCTCGCCGACGGGCGGGTGAAGGACAACCGGATTCCGCCCAGAGGGTTCCGGGTCGGCGAGGCCGCCGGCCGGCTCGCCCTGCCGGTGACCGCGGGCGCCGACGATCCGGGCCGGTTCACCGCCGAGGAGTACGCGGGGGGCTACGACGAGGTGGAGCTCGCACTGCCGGCCGGCGCGGATCGCGTCGAGGCACGCCTCTACTACCAGACCACCAGCCGGGAGTACGTGGAGTTCCTGCGCGACGAGATCAACGGGGTCGCCTCCACCCTGACCCACCCGACGCCGTCGGGCGAGCCCGAGGCCTACATCGCCCAGATCGACCCCTTCTTCGCGCGGCTCGCCGCCTGGGGCGACACCGTCTGGCAGCTCTGGCTGCACAACAAGGACCTGCCGGGGGCGGCGCCGATCCTGATGGCCGAGGCGAGCCTCGACCTGGGGGGTGGGGGCGGCTGCGTCCCCGGTCTCACGATCGACGACGGCCGAACCGTCGACACGCTGGAGACCTACACCTCCTGCGACGTTCTCACCGCCGGACCGTTCCACGTCGTCTCGCCGGGCGAGGTCACCTTCCGGGCGGCGGGCTCGATCGTCCTGCAGAGCGGCTTCTCCGTGGGCTCCGGCGCCTCGTTCCGGGCGGTGATCGACCCCGGGATCCAGTAGCCGGCCTGTCACAGCAGGATGAGGGCCACGCCCGCGGCCATGAGGGCGACGGCCAGCCACTGGGCCGCTCCCACCCTTTCGCCGAAGACGGCGCTCCCCACCGCCACCGCGGCGGCGTTGCCGACGCCGCGCTTGACCGTCTCGACGATCGACACCAGGACGATCCGGATCGCCAGGAGCTGAAGAGCCAGCGCGACGGCGCTCGCGGCCAGAGCTGTCACGAGGAGGCCCGGGTGCCGGCGGGCCGCGGCCACGCTCCGGAGCCGGCCCCTCGCGGCGAGGATCGCCCCCAACCCCAGCGCGACCCCGGCCGAGAGCACCAAGCCGTGGAACGCCGGGCTCGAATGGTCGATCGCCAGCTTGTCGAGGGGCGGGGTGATCGACCACATGAGGGCCACCGCCGCCATCATCACCGAGCCCGGCTCGCGGACGAAGGCGCGCCAGGGCCCCACGGCCTCGCCGCCCGCGTTCCGGGCCGGGCCCCGGTGGAGTGCCAGGGCGCCCACCACCACGAGGCCGATCCCCACGACCTGGAACGGCCGCGGCACCTGCCCGAGCATGGGGATGGCCAACAGTGTGGTGAACACGGGCGTTAGGCTGAGTAGCGGGATCGTGAGCGACAGGGGCGAGACCTTGATCGCCACCACGAAGAGGACGTTCGAGACGACGTTCAAGGCCACCGAGGCCGCCGCCGGCAGCACGTAGAGCCACGCCTCGGAGCGCGACGGAGCCGCCGCGCCGGCGGCCCAGGCCGCGAACAGGGGGGTCTGGAGAGCGGTGAGGAGAAAGACCAGGGGCATGGGATCCATCCAGCGGAGGATCGTCTTCCTCAGGAAGTCGAACGACGCCCATGCCAGGGCGCAGGCGAAGACGATGGAGACGGCCAGGGGCTCGACGGGCATTCGAGTCGGAATTCTAGTGGTCCGGAAGAGGAGAGAGCGATGAGGCACGAAGGACTACCGGCCTGGGCCGACGCCCTGGCCCAGGACCTGCGCCACGCCTGGCGCACCGCCGTCGCCGAGAAAGGGCTGACTGCGGTCGTCGTCGTGGTGCTCGCCCTGGGGATCGGCGCCAACGCCGCCATGTTCGGAATCGTCGACCGGCTCCTCTTGAGAGGCCCGGACCACGTCCGCGAGCCCCATCGGGTCCGGCGCATCGATTACGCCGTCGAGGTGCCGGGACGGGGGACCTTCCGCGGCTCGGACTTCGGCTTCGTCACCTACGAGCTGCTCCGCGACTACGTGCACTCGTTCGCCGGTGTCGCCGCGTATTCCTACTCCCCCGACCGCCGGGCGATCGTCGGGAGAGGCGAAGGCGCCGAGGAGATCGTCCCCGCCGAGGCGACGTGGGACCTCTTTCCCCTGCTCGGCGTCCGCCCCCGGCTCGGCCGTTTCTTCGACCGCCGGGAGGACTCGCCCGGCGGCCCCCCTGTCGTCGTCCTCGGGTACGACTGGTGGATGCGGCGCTTCGGCGCGGATCCCGCCGTCCTCGGCACGACGATCGAGGTCTCCGGTGGTCCCCACACCATCGTCGGCGTGGCGCCGCGCGGTTTCACCGGCGTCGAGCTGGGGCGCGTCGACGCCTGGTTTCCCATGGAGCCGCGGAGCGCTCGCATCTCGGAGAACTGGCGCACGACCTGGCAAGCACAGTGGCTCCACGTGGTCGCCCGCCTGGCGCCCGGCGCGAGCCCCGAGCAGGCGGACGCCGAGGCGACCCGCCTGTTCCGGAGCGCCTACACGGGCGACGAGACGCCCTTCGAGGAGGCGCGCCTCTCGGCGGATCCGCTGTGGTTCGACGACGCGGGCCGCGAGGGGCTGGAGGTGACGGTTGCTCGCTGGCTTCTCGGAGTCTCCCTCGTCGTGCTGCTGATCGCGGCGGCCAACGTCGCCAATCTGCTCCTGGCGCGCGCTCTCCGGCGCCGGCGCGAGGTCGCGGTGCGCCTGGCCCTGGGCATCTCTCGCGCCCGGCTCGCCCGCCTTCTCCTCGCCCGAAGCCTGCTCCTGGCGTTGGCCGGAGGCGCCGCCGCTCTGGTGGTGGTCCCGGTGCTCACCGGCCTGGTCCGAGCCACCCTCCTGACCGACGTGGAATGGACCGCGCCGCCGGTGGACGGCAGGATCGCCCTCTTCACTTTCGCCCTGGCGCTCGCCACCGGCCTCGCGACCGGGCTCGTGCCCGCCCTCCGCGCCGGCCGCCACGATCTGACCGCACCGCTGCGAGGCAGCGAGGCCGGGGGCGGGCGGAGCTCTTCCCGGCTGCGGAGTGTCCTCGCCGTCGCCCAGGCGACGTTCTCGGTCGTCCTGCTGGTCGGGGCCGGGCTCTTCGTACGCAGCTTCGCGGCGGCCCGCGCAGCCGATCTCGGCGTCGAGCCCGGCAAGCTGCTCCACGCCGAGGCGCGGCGAGTCCGATCGGAAGAGCCCTGGACGCCGGAGCTCATGGAGCGGCGTCGGGCCCGGAGCCTACGCTTCTACACCGCGGCCCTGGAGCGGGTCCGCCACCTCCCCGGCGTGGAGTTCGCCGCGATCGCCGTCGGCACTCCCTTCCGCAGCTCGTTCCAGGTGAAGCTGCGGGTGCCCGGCAAGGAGAAGCTCCCGCGCCTGGCCGGCGGAGGACCCTACATCCAGGCCGTCTCGCCCAGGTACTTCGCGACCGTCGGCCTCGACCTCTTGCGCGGCCGCGACTTCGGCCCCGCCGATCGGCCCGACGGCGAGCGCGTAACCATCGTCAACCGGACCATGGCCCGGACCCTCTGGCCGGGGGACGAGGCGCTCGGGAAGTGCCTCTGGGTGGGACCGGAGGACGAGCCGCCCTGCACGCGCGTCGTCGGAGTGGTCGAGGACGCCCATCGCTTCGCCCTGCGCGAAGCGCCGGCGATGCAGTATTACGTCCCCTTCGGCCAGGAGCAGGGGTTCGGCGGCGCCAGCCTTCTGATTCGGGGGGCCGGGGACCCGAGGGGGCTGATCTTGCCGGTCCGCGAGGCCTTGCTCCAGCTCGACCCCACGCTGCTCTGGGTGGACGCCTCCCCCCTCGACCAACGCTTGGCGCCCCAGATCCGCCCCTGGCGGCTCGGCGCCGCGCTCATGGGCGTCTTCGGCGCCCTGGCGCTGGTCATCGCCGTCGTGGGCCTCTACAGCCTGCTCGCCCACATGGTGGCGAGCCGCCGGCACGAGCTGGGTGTCCGGACCGCCCTGGGAGCCGGCCGGCGGCAGGTCCTGGGCCTGGTGTTCCGGCAGGGGCTCGAGGTGGCCGGCCTGGGCCTGGCCCTCGGGGTTCTCGCGTCGATCGTCGCCGCCGCTCACCTCGGGGAGCTCCTGTTCGACACCTCGCCCGACGACCCCCTGGTCTACGGCGGCGTGGTGGGCGTGCTCCTCGCCGCCGCCCTCCTCGCCTGCCTGGTGCCCGGCCGCCGCGCCGCCCGCGTGGACCCGGCGACCGTACTGCGCTCGGAGTAGCCCGCCGACTCCCGATCGGAGCGGGTGGAGGCGTCCCCTTCCCCCGGGCACCGCGCTGCGAAGCAGCGTGGTCGGATGGGAAGGGGATCGAGGGGCTGCGGGGACGATCCGACCGGTTCAATCCGTTAGACTCCCCCCCGAGTCTGCGGGCGCAGGGCGGTCGCCGCCTCGTCCACCGCGGAGCCGCGGGATGCTGAGCCTCACCCCAGAGCTGGTCGCCGACGTCCTCCTGCGCCAGGGACGGATCGACGCCGACCACGCCGAGCTGATCAAGAAGGAGGCACGCTCGGTGCCCCGGCGCGTGCGCTCCCACAAGGCCTACGAGCAGCGCGCCGCGGCCTACGAGCTCATCGAGAGCCTCCACCTGCCCGACGTCAAGCACGAGGGCGACGCCGTCGGCGAGCTCACCATCGCCGAGGCGATCGCCGCCGATTCGAAGCTCGAGTACGTCAGGATCGATGCGCTCTCGCTCGACGCCGACCTGATCGAATCGAAGATGTCGCGCCCCTTCGCCCGGCGCCACCGCATGATCCCCCTCGAGATGGTCAACGGCAAGCTCAAGGTCGCGTGCGCCAACCCCTACGACCTCGAGGCGATCGACTCGTTCCGGCGCATCGCCGAGCGCGAGATCCTGCTGGTCGTCGCCTCCGAGCCGGACCTCCTCAAGGCCATCACGGAGTTCTATGGCCTCCGCCACTCGGTCAAGCGGGCCGAGCGCGACCTGACCAGCGGCGTCGATCTCGGCAATCTCGAGCAGCTCATCCGCATGAAGAGCGAGACCGAGATCGAGTCGAGCGACCAGCACGTGGTCAACGCGGTCGAGTTCATGCTCCAGCACGCCTTCGAGAGCCGCGCGAGCGACATCCACGTGGAACCCAAGCGCGACCAGAGCCTGATCCGCTTCCGGATCGACGGCGTCCTCCACGACATCCAGACCATGCCCGGGGTGGTGCACAAGGCGGTGGTCTCGCGGATCAAGACCATGTCGCGGCTCGACATCGCCGAGAAACGTCGCCCCCAGGACGGGCGGATCAAGACCAGCCGCGCCGGGCGCGAGGTGGAGCTTCGCGTCTCCACCCTGCCGGTCGCCTTCGGCGAGAAGCTGGTGCTCCGGATCTTCGATCCCCAGGTGCTCATGCAGGACCTGGTGGGCCTCGGCTTCTACCCGGACGAGCTCGCCCTGTTCAACGACTTCATCACCCGCCCCCACGGCATCGTCCTGGTCACCGGCCCCACCGGTTCCGGCAAGACGACCACGCTCTACTCGGCGCTCCGGGTGATCGCCAACCACGAGATCAACGTCTCGACCATCGAGGATCCCATCGAGATGGTGCAGGAGGCGTTCAACCAGGTGGCGGTCCAGAGCAAGGTGGGGATCACCTTCGCCTCGGCCCTGCGCCACATCCTGCGTCAGGACCCGGACGTCATCATGGTGGGCGAGATCCGCGACGCCGAGACCGCCCAGTACGCCACCCAGGCGGCGCTCACCGGCCACCTGGTCTTCTCCACCCTCCACACCAACGACGCCGCCTCCTCGATCACCCGCCTGACCGACCTGGGGGTGGAGCGCTTCATGGTCTCCTCGACCTTGACCGGCGCCATGGCCCAGCGCCTGGTGAGGAAGATCTGCCCCCACTGCACGAGCGAGCGCCACCTCTCGACCGACGAGGTTCGGATGCTCCGGATCTCGGTGCCCCCGGGGCGGCGGGTGAAGGTCAAGGAGGGTGAGGGCTGCGTCGAGTGCCGCGGCACCGGCTACCTGGGGCGGACCGGAGTGTTCGAGATCCTCCCGGTCGACGAAGGCATCAAGGAGCTCATCGTCGAGGGCTCCGACGCCCCGGAGATCAAGCGGGAGGCGGTGAACCGGGGCATGCGCACGCTCCGCCAGTCGGCGCTGCGCAAGCTCGCCGAAGGGGTCACGACCTTCGAAGAGGTCGTCCGCGTGACCGGCATCCTGTAGCGTGATCTTCCCGCGGGCCTCGGGTCCGCCGGAGATCCCACCCGCCCTATTCCACACCATGGGCCGCTCCGGGCCCGGAGGTAGTTTCTACCTCCCTCGCGGCCCCTCGCTCGGGTAGTAAGTGCTCTTCCTGACGGCAGATCCGGGGACTAGTCTCGAGAGACGTTCAAGAAAGGACGGTATCTCATGAAACGAAACCTCATCGTAGCGGCAGGACTCCTGGGCGGTATCGCACTGATCGCGGTCGCCGGATGCGCCTCCTCGATGGTGCCCAAGAACACGCGGAATGCGGACGAAGGGATCAGCTCGGTCGTCCAGGAATCGCTCGAAGCCAACGACAACGTCAAGGCTCGGCAGATGGACGTCGAGACCCGA
>CAZIIB010000007.1:0-20944 GCA_964539125.1 uncultured Thermoanaerobaculia bacterium
CCTCCATCCAGGCCATGCTGGGCGAGATCTGCCGCGCCCACGGCTTCTCCCGCGAAGACCGCCAGCTCCAGATCCTGGGACTCTGCCAGGCCTGCGCCGAGGCCCTGGCCGAAGAGGAGCAGGCGGCCGAGGACGCCACCGCGCCCGCGCCCCTGCGCGCCGTCGCCGGGGGAAACCATGCCTGACCCGTCTGAGGGGATCCCATGATCGAGTCGTTGATCGTCACCCTGCGCGAAGGTATCGAGGCCGCCCTCGTGGTGGGCATCATCTACGCCTTCCTCGAGAAGAACGGCCTCCGCGCCCACCTCAAGGCCGTCTGGGCCGGCCTCGTGACCGCCGTCCTGGCGAGCATCGCCGGCGCCTGGGCCCTCCACTCCGTGGCGATCAACGAAGAGATCTTCGAGGGCCTCCTCTACCTGGCCTCCGCCGCCATGGTCACCTCCATGGTGATCTGGATGTGGCGCCACTCCAAGGACGTCTCCCGCGGGATGAAGGGGACGCTGGCCAAGATCGTCGACCGCGGCAGCTCGCCCGCCGTCTTGACCGGCCTCTTCCTCTTCACCTTCCTCATGGTCTTCCGCGAGGGGATCGAGACCGCCCTCTTCCTGGCCGCCGTCTCCTTCACCACCAGCGGCCTCGTGACCCTCCTCGGCTCCCTCGCCGGCCTGGCCCTGGCGGTCTGGTTCGGCGTGCTCTTCATCCGAGGCAGCGTCCGCCTCGACCTCCCCCGCTTCTTCAAGGTCACCGGCGCGGCCCTCTTGATCTTCGTCGTCCAGCTCCTCCTGGGCAGCTACCACGAGCTCTCCGAGGGCGGCTGGCTGCCGGCCAACCCCACGACCATGGGAACGATCGGGCCGCTGGTGCGCAACGAGTTCTTCTTCATCGTCGCGGTCCTCGCCCTGCCGCTGCTGGCCCTGGCCTTCCCCGGGGAGCGGCGCCGGCCGGTGACAGTCCCCGCCCGCGCCGAGCTCAATCCGGCCCAGCGCCGCCTCGAGAAGCTCCAGACCCGGCGCCAGAGCCGGGTGCGGGCGCTCGCCGGGGGCGTCGGGATCGCCATCGTCGCGCTCCTCGGCCTGGGATTCACCTACACGCAGTCGACCGCCGACCCGACGCCGGTCGAGCCCCTGGCGGTTCACCCCGACGGCACGGTCCGGGTGGCCCTCTCCGCCCTCGGCGAGGACACCCTCCACCGCTACGGCGTCACCCTCGCCGACGGCCACCGGGTGCGCTTCATCGCCATGCAGCTCGCCTCGGGCAAGGTCGTGGTCGGCCTCGACGCCTGCGAGCTCTGCGGCGCCAAGGGGTACGGCCAGCGCGGCCACGACGTCTTCTGCCTGCACTGTGCGTCGATCATCTACCCGCCGTCGATCGGCCAGGGCGGCGGCTGCAATCCGATTCCCTTGAAGTTCCAGGTCGAAGGCTCCCAGCTGGTCGTGGCGGCGTCCGATCTCGTCCACGTCGAGCCGGTCTTCGGCTAGCCCGCAGCCCACCCGCCGGAGTCGGCGCCGCACGACCCGAACGCTCCCGATCGATCCGCCCCCGCCGCCATGTTCGCCCGCCTCCTCCTCGAGTCCTTCCGCCGCGGCCGGCGGGCCAAGATCCTGGCCCTGGGCGCCGTGGCGCTCGGCACCCTGGCCGCCACTGCGCTCGGCGTCCTGGTCCTCGACTCGGGCGACCGCTTCGCCCGGGCCCTGGCCACCTATGGGGCCAACCTCCGGGTCGTGCCGGCCGCCGGCGACACCCTGCCCGTCGCCGAGCTGGCGAAGCTCGACGAGAGCTTCTGGCGCAACAACCTGGTAGCGATCGCGCCGCTCTACGAGCTCCGGATCCGCTACCGGGCGGGCGGCGAGCGTCCGGCCGTCGTCGTCGCGCCGGTGGTCGGCACCTGGTTTGCCCACCGTCTGGGCCACTGGCGGGGCACCGGTCTCCCCGCCACCCGCCCCAGCCTGCCGGTGACCGGGCGCTGGCCGGCCGAGACCGGACCGCCCGAGGTCGCCCTCGGCCGGCGCCTCGCCCAGCGCCTCGGGGTGACGACGGGGGAGCGCGTGAGGCTCGAGCTCGGGGGTGAGGGCCGGAGCGCGACGGTGGTCGGCCTGGTGGCCGGTGGCGGCGAGGAGGAGGATTCGGGGCTGGCGCCGCTCCCCCTGATTCAGGCCCTCGCCGGCCATCCGGGGCGGATCACCTCGGCCGAGCTCTTCGCCCTGACCGTCCCCGAGCCGGCCTTCCAGCGCAAGGACCCGAGCGCCATGAGCCGGGAAGAGTACGACGCCTGGTACTGCACCGCCTACCCGTCGGCGGTCGCCCGCTCGGTGAGCGAGACCCTCCCCTCGGGGCGCGCGGACGTCGTCCGTCAGGCGGCCGGCGCCGCGGGCGCCGTGCTCCTGCACCTGCGGATGGTGCTCCTGGCGCTGGCCGGCATCGCCCTGCTGGGAGCGTTCCTGGGAGTGGCCTCGACCATGACCGCCACCGTCCAGGGCCGGACGAAGGAGCTCGCCCTGCTGGCGGCCCTGTGGTCCGAGCGGCGCTGGATCGCCCGCTTCTTCCTGACCGAGGCGAGCTTGATCGGCGTCGCCGGCGGTCTCGCGGGCGGCGTCGGCGGCCTGGCCGCCGGGCGCCTCCTCGCCCGGGCCCTCTTCCACCTCGGGGCGGGCTGGAACCCGGCGCTCCTGCCCTTCGCCGTCGTCCTCGGTCTGGTCGTGGCGGTGGCGGGGACGCTCCACCCTCTCGCCGGCGTCCTGAGGAACCCCCCGGCTCTCGTCCTGGGAGGTGGCCTCGGGACCCGCCTCGGGAGGAGCCGGGCGTGATCGCTCGCTTGCTTCTGGGGAGCGCCCGGCGGCGCGCCGGGCACCTGGCGCTCATTGCGGTCGCCGCCACCGTGGCCGCCGCCACGGTGAGCGCCGCCGCCGGCCTCGGGGCTCGCCTGGAGACGGTGATCTCCGCGGGTCTCCACGCCGCCGGCCCGAACCTGCTGGTGCGCCCCCAGGTCGGGGGGCCGGCGGGCCTGCCGGCCGCCGAGGTCGCCTCGGTGCGTGAGGTGCCCGGTGTCCTGGTCGCCGCCGGCGTCTTCGAGGAGAGCGCCGGCGCGCGGCGGGTGGCCGAGAGCGTGGAGTTGACCGCGCCGGGAGCGGGAGACCTGCCGGTCGTGGCGGCGACCGACGGGGTTTTCGAGCTGCACCCGACGTGGGAGGTCGACGGCCGGAAGCGGATCGCGGACCTGGGGACGGGCGAGGCCCTGCTGGGCGAACGGGCGGCGGCCCTCCCGGCGGATCCGGCGGCGACGGCCGGCGGGCTCGTGCTCCGGCCGGTGGGCACCCTGACCACGGGCGAGGCGCCGGACCGGGGCGTGATGGTCCGCCTCGAGGATCTGGCCCGGGCCGTGGGCGGAGCGCCGCAAGTGGAGCGGATCGAGGTGCGCGCGGAGCCCGGGAAGCTCGAGGCGACGGCCCGGGCGATCGAAGCCCGGGTGCCCGGCGTCGAAGCCCGGCCCCTCGCCCGGGTCACCGCAACCGACGCCCGCGTCACCCGCAACCTGCAGCTCCTCATGGCGGGAGTGGGCGCGATCTGTCTGCTCCTCGCCCTGGTGACGGTGGGCTCGGCGACCCTGGCGCTCCTCGAAGAACGGCGCCGGGAGATGGCCCTGTTTCTCGCCCTCGGCTACACCGGTCGCTGGGTCCAGGGGCTGGTGAGCGCCGAGCTCGGCCTGGTGGGGCTCGCCTCGGTGGTTGCCGGAGGCCTCCTGGGCGAGGCCGCCGCGGCGCTCCTCGCCCGGCTTCTCCTGGGCGGGACGTCGTCGACTTTCGGCCTCAGCGCGGCGGGCCTCGCCGCCGGCGGTCTGGCCGTCGCCCTGGTGATCGTGGCGGCGGCGGGCCTGGTGCGCTGGCGGGTGGAGCGCCTGGACGCGGCGGTGGTGCTCCAGGGCAACTGAACGAGCGGATAGGAAGGAACCCACGGATGACTCCCCTGATCGAGCTCGACGACGCGACCCGCCGCCACGGCCGGGTCAAGGCCCTGGACGGCGTCTCCCTCATGGTCGAGGAGGGGGAATGGCTGGTGGTCATGGGTCCTTCGGGCTCGGGCAAGACGACCCTGCTCAACCTCCTCGCCGGCCTCGACACGCCGACCTCGGGCGAGGTCCGGGTCGCGGGCACCCGCCTCGCCGGCCTCTCCGCGCGCGAGCTCGCCCGCTTCCGGCGCGAGACGGTGGGGCTGGTCTTCCAGGAATTCCACCTGATCCCCTACCTGACCGCCCTCGAGAACGTGATGCTCGCTCAGTACGTCCACAGCCTGACCGACCGGGACGAGGCGCGGGCCGCGCTCGAGCGGGTGGGGCTGGTGGAGCGCCTCGAGCACCTGCCGAGCCAGCTCTCGGGCGGCGAGAAGCAGCGTCTGTGCGTCGCCCGGGCCCTGATCAACCACCCGCGGGTGGTCCTCGCCGACGAGCCCACGGGCAACCTGGACGAGGCCAACGAGCGGCAGGTCCTGGAGATCCTCGCCGACCTCCACCGCCAGGGCTACACCCTGGTGGTCGTCACCCACAACGCCGAGATCGCCGCTCTCGGCGACCGCGTGGTGCACCTCGAGCACGGCCGGCTGGCCGCCGATCGCTCGCGGGAGAAGGCGGCCGCCCCGTCGATCCAGCTCGTCCAGTAGCCGAAGGGCCGGTGCCGATCATGTCTCCCCTCCTGGCTCTCGCGCTCCTGGCGTCCAGCCCGGCTCCGGCCGCCGCCTCGGTCCCGGCGACGGTCGAGCGAGAGCTCGTGCTCATGGGCACCCGCGCCGAGATCCGGGTGACCGCGGGAGGGCGCCGGGCCGCCCTGGCGGCGAGCGAGGCGGCGGTTCGGGCCCTCGAGGCGACGGAACGGCGCCTCTCGACCTGGAACGACGAGAGCGAGCTCGCCCGGCTCAATCGGTCGCCGCTGGGCCGTCCGGTGACCCTGTCGCCCGAGCTCGCCGGCGAGCTCTCCCGCGCCGAGGCGTGCGCCCGGGCCACGCGCGGCGCCTTCGATCCCGGCGTGGGGGCCCTGGTCGCGGCCTGGGGCCTGCGCCACGGCGGCAGGCTGCCGAGCGAGGCCGAGATCGCCCGCGCGCGGGCCGCCTCGGCCCTGGAGGGCAACGCCCTCGAGCCTGACGGGACGGCGGATCGCACCCGGCCAGGCCTGGTGATCGACGAGGGCGGGTTCGGCAAGGGCGCGGGGCTCGATGCGGCGCTCGCCGCCGTGGCTCGGCTCGCAGCGGTCCGGGCCGCCGAGATCAACCTCGGGGGCCAGGTCGGCTTCCTGCGGGCCGGCCGCCGGGAGATCGAGATCGCCGACCCGGAGGACCGGGCTCGGGCGGTCGCGCGGCTCGTCGTGGACGGCGGATCGGTGGCCACGTCGGGCAACGGCGAGCGCGGGCTGGAGGTCGAGGGTCGGCGGATCGGGCACCTCCTCGATCCGCGCAGCGGCCGTCCGGCGCCGGACTTCGGCAGCCTGACGGTCTGGGCGCCCACCGGCCTGGAAGCGGACTGCCTGTCGACCGGGCTCTACGTGCTGGGTCCGCGGCAGGCTCTCGGCTGGGCGGCGGATCACCCGGGAATCGCAGTGGTGGTGGCGCGCCCGGGCGTCGACGGCATCGTCAGGATCACCGGCTCGGCCGGGCTCGCCGGCCGCTTACGTGCGGTCGGGGGAAGGAGCGAGGTCGAGCTGACGGACTCGTGGCGAGATCGGGAGGGGGCGTCCCCTTCCCCCCTCGGGGGTGGGAAGGAGATCGAGGGAATGTGGGGGAGATCCGATGGATCAAGTGCTCTGGAATAGCCGTTCGGTCGATCGCAGTCTCGATCGGCGGACGTGGGAGCGGGCCCTGCGACTCCCGAAGCCTCGAAGGCCGAAGAGGCTTCGTCGGTAGGAGCCGGGGTCCCTAGACGGGAGCGGGAGCCGAGGACCGTGGACCGGAGACTGCGGCGTCCCGCCCCCTTGGATGCGTGATCGCCGCGTTGGCGCGCGGCGGGCACACGAACCATGAGGAGTATATATGTTCCGTTCTTTGAAGGACTTGGGGGGCGGTGCGCGGACGATCGCCGCCGCCGGTCTCCTGACCGCCGTCCTGGCGGCGCCCGCCCTGGCCGCCCAGGACCCTCCGACGCCGGCCCCGCCGGCGAAGCCCTCCACCGGCAGCACCGACGCCGAGGTCCAGGAGCTGCGGCGCCAGATCGAGGAGCTCGAGCGGCGTCTCGACGTCCTGGCCGGCGAGCTCGAGCGCCGGGAGCTGGCCGAGACGGAGGTTCGCGCCGAGACCGGGGAGCACGGGTACGGGCCGGCCGCGTCGAAGGTCTACCGCGCCGGCCAGGGCCTCTCGGTGGGCGGCTACGGCGAGGTGCTCTACCAGGGCTTCGGCTCGACCCGGGACGACGGGTCGCCGGCCGGTGAGCGCGACTCCCTGGACCTCGAGCGGGCGGTCCTGTACTTCGGCTACAAGCTCACGGACGACTGGCTGTTCAACTCGGAGATCGAGTACGAGCACGCCGCGGTGGGCGAGGAGCACGACGGCGAGGTGGGCGTGGAGTTCGCCTACCTGGACTACCTTTGGAAGCCGCAGGCGAGCTTCCGGGCCGGCCTGGTGCTGGTACCGATGGGCTTCCTCAACGAGCTCCACGAGCCGACGGTCTTCCTGGGCGCCCGGCGCCCGGACGTGGAGGACCGGATCATCCCCACGACCTGGCGCGAGAACGGCTTCGGCCTGTTCGGCGAGGCCGGGCCCTTCTCCTACCGCACCTACGTGATCAACGGCTTCGACGGCGCGCGCTTCGAGGCCGAGGGGCTCCACGAGGGCAAGCAGGACGGCTCGGAGGCCGTGGCCGAAGACTTCGCCTGGGTCGGCCGCCTGGACTACCACCCGGTCCCCGGTCTGCTGATCGGGGGCTCGGCCTATCTCGGAGACTCGGGCCAGGGTCTCGAGGACGCCCGCGGGCGGCGGATCGGCCTGCGGACGGCGATCTACGAGGGGCACGCCGAGTGGCGCTGGCGGGGCCTCGAGCTCCGGGCCCTGGGCGTGCGGGCCGCGCTCGACGACGTGGCGCGCCTCGACCGCTCCCTCGGCCTCGCCGGCGACGAGTCGGTGGGCGACCGGCTTTCGGGTGGGTACCTCCAGGCGGGCTACGACCTGCTCGCCTCGCGGGGGAGCGGCCGTCAGCTCATCCCCTACGCCCGCTGGGAGGCGCTCGACACCCAGGCCTCGGTGCCGGCCGGCTACGCCCGCGACCCGGCGAACGACATGCGGAGCCTGACCCTGGGCCTCGCTTTCAAGCCGATCGACCGGGTCGTCTTCAAGGCGGACTACCAGGACTACGACAACGGGGCCGGCACGGGATTGGATCGAGTGAATGTGGCGCTGGGCTACATCTTTTAGGTCTCCTCCGTTCTCCCGGGTGCTGCTGCCGGTCCTCGCCCTGCTGGTGGGGGCCGGCGCGGCCCGGGCGGGGGTCTTCCTGTCGGTGGACGAGGCCCTCGGGCTCGCCTTCCCGGGCTGCCGGATCGATCACCGGACGGTCTACCTCACCCGCGACGAGCTCGCCCGCGCCCGGGAGCTCGCCGAAGGGCCGGTGCCGAGCGCCCTGGTCCATCCCTACGTGGCGACCTGTGGCGGGCGCCCCGGAGGGATCGCCTACTTCGACACCCATCGGGTGCGCACCTTGCCCGAGACCCTGATGGTCGTGGTGAGCCCTGACGGCGCGGTCGCCCGACTGGAGGTCCTCGCCTTCCAGGAGCCTCCCGACTACAAGCCGCGGGGAGCCTGGTACGCCCAGTTTCTGCACCGGAAGCTCGGCTCCGAGCTGGAGCTCAAGCGGGGCATCCGCCCGGTCACCGGAGCCACCCTCACCGCCCGGGCGACCACCGCCGCCGTGCGGCGAGTCCTCGCCCTCGATCGGGTGATCCGCGAGCGCTCCGCGAGCCCGGGGTCGACCGGCGCTGGGCCCCGGGAAGGGCCGCCGTGAACCGGCTCGAGGCCTGGACCGTCCACCTCTCGACCGCGGCCGTCGGCGGCACCGGGCTGGTCTACGCCTGGATGCGCTACTTGCTCCGGTCGTCCGACCCCTACGCCGTGGTCAACCATCCTCTCCAGCCGGCGGTCCAGCACCTCCACGTGTTGACGGCGCCCCTGCTGGTCTTCGCCGCCGGCCTGGTCTGGCGGCGCCACGCCTGGAGCCACTGGCGGGGCGGCCTCCGGCGGCGGCGCCGGAGCGGCCTCGGCATGCTCGTGGCCCTGGCGCCGATGGTGGTCTCCGGCTACCTGGTCCAGACCACCGTCACCGCGAGCTGGCACGCCGCCTGGGTGGGGATCCACCTGGCTGCCTCGGCCCTCTGGGTCGCCGGATGGGCGGCGCACGGCGCCCTCGCCTGGCGTGGGCGGGGGAGCCGCGGTCGCGATACCTGAGATGCTGCCGTCGGCTCGAGTCTGAAACGAAGCCTCACCGACCGCTGTGGTAGCCTGAGTCGGTGACCCCGACGAGAGGCTGATGCGTTGCCCCCGTTGCTCGGCTGAGAGCTCTCCGGGCTCGGCGATCTGTCCCGATTGCGGAGCCGAGCTCGGCCTCGCCTGTCCGGCGTGCGGCAACCCGAGCCCGCCGGGCTTTGCCTTCTGTGGCCACTGCGGTGCCTCGCTGGAGCCGGATCGCGGCGAAGATGCAGCCCGTCCCCGGGCCGACGACGGGCCCCGCGCCGAGCGCCGTCAGCTCACGGTCATGTTCTGCGACCTGGTGGGTTCGACCCGCCTCTCCGAGCACCTGGACCCCGAGGAGCTCCGCGAGGTCGTCCACGAGTACCAGTCGGCCTCGGCCGAGGTGATCGAGCGGTACGACGGCCACGTGGCCCAATACCTGGGGGATGGGCTGCTGGTCTACTTCGGCTACCCCCGGGCCCACGAGGACGACGCCGAGCGTGCCGTCAGCTCGGGCCTGGGGATCGTCCGGGCGATCGCCGCGCTCAACGAGCGCGCCGAGGAGCGTCACGGGCCGATCCTTGCGCTGCGCATCGGCATTCACACCGGCCTGACCGTGGTGGGGGAGATCGGCTCCGGGGCGCGCCGCGAGCGGCTGGCCCTGGGGCAGACCCCGAACGTGGCCGCACGCGTCGAGGCCCTGGCCGAGCCCGACACGGTGATGATCACCGAGGCGACCCATCGCCTGGTGCTCGGAGCCTTCCGCTGCGCCGCCGCGGGCCGCCACGAGCTGCGCGGAGTCTCCGAGCCCATCGAAGTCTTCCGCGTCCTCGGGGAGCGCTCGGCCCACGATCGCCGGGAGGTGACCCGCGGCCGGGGCGCGACGCCCTTCACCGGTCGCGAGGAGCTGCTGGCCGAGCTCCTCGCGGCCTGGGACCGGGCCCGGGGCGGCGAGCCCCAGGTGGTGGTCCTGGGAGGCGAAGCGGGGATCGGCAAGTCGCGGATGAGCGAGACCCTGGCCGAGCGCCTCGAGGGCGCCGCGTACCGGCGCAAGGAGCTCCACTGCTCCCCCTTCTACCGCAACTCCGCCCTCTACCCTTTGATCGAGGCGCTACGCGCCGAGCTGGGCCTGACCGCCCAGGTCCCCGGAAAGGAGAAGCTCGACCGGATCGAGGCGCTGCTCGCCGAGGCCGGCCTGCCGGCCGACGCGGACTCGGTGCCGGTGTGGGCCTCGCTTCTGTCGGTGTCCCTCGAAGGACGCTACCCGGATCTCCGGATGCCGGCGTCGCAGGCCAAGGCGGCGAGCCTCCAGGCGGTGGTCGAATGGCTGGTCCGGCTCGCCGGGCGCGAGCCGCTCTTGCTGACGGTCCACGACCTCCACTGGGTCGACCCCTCGACCCTGGAGCTGCTCGATCTGCTGGTCGGACTCGAGCGCCAGGCGAAGCTCTTGATCCTCCTCTCCCACCGGCCCGAGTTCGAGCCGCCGTGGCCCGAGTCCACCAGGCTGCGCCACCTGACCCTGGAGAAGCTCGAGCCGCCGCAGGTGGAAACCATGATCCGGAGCCTCGCCGGCGGCCGGAGGCTGCCTCCGGAGCTGGTCGAGCAGCTCCTCGCGCGGACCGACGGTGTACCGCTGTTCGTCGAGGAGCTGACCAAGATGGTGCTCGAGTCGGACCTCCTGCGCGAGGGTCCGTCGGGTTACGACCTGGCCGAGCCGTTGCCGTCGTTCGACATTCCCTCCACCCTCCAGAGCTCGCTCTTGGCCCGCCTCGACCGGCTGACGAGCGCCAAGGACGTGGCGCAGCTCGGCGCAGTGGTGGGGCGTGAGGTGCCCAGGGATCTCCTGGCGCGGCTCTCGCCTCTGGACGAGGAGACCCTGGAGAGGGAGCTCGACCGGTTGGTGGACGCCGACCTGCTCGGCCGCCGCCAGGGGCCCTTGGGCGAAGTCCTGGTGTTTCGCCACGGGCTGATCCAGGAGGCGGCGTACAAGTCGCTCCTGCGCGCCGATCGACAGACCTGGCATGCTCGGATCGGTGAGCTCCTGGAGGAGACCTACGGCGCCGAGGACGGGCCACGGGCCGAGCTGTTGGCGCACCATTTCACTCTGGGCGGCCGGCCGGCCGCGGCGGTGCGCTTCTGGCACGAGGCCGGCCGCCGCGCCCTCGAGCGATCGGCCAACGTCGAGGCGGCCCGCCACATCCGCGCCGGCCTGGACCTGGTGGCCGGCCTCGACGACGAAGGGGAGCGTGCGCGGCGCGAGCTCGAGCTCCAGACCGTCCTGGGCTCAGCGCTGATGGCGGTCAGGGGGTATGCCGCCTCCGAGGTGGTGGAGGTCTTCGGACGGGCTCGCGAGCTGGCGGAGACGGTGGGCGACGCACGGCAGACGATCGGCGTTCTGATGGGGCTCGTCCGGCTCCACGGCGCGCGCGCCGACCTGGTGCGGGCCCGGGCCCACGGCGGCGAGCTCCTCGAGCTGGCCGTGCGGACCGGAGCCGAGGAGTTCGTTCTCGAGGCGCATCGCTTTCTGGGCGCCATCTCCTTCCACATGGGGTCGCTCGAGAGCGCCCGGCAGCACCTGAACGAGGCCCTCAACCTCTTCGATCCGGAGAAGCACGGCGATCACGCCTATCTGTACAACGAGGACACCGAGGTCTTCTGCCTCGACAACCTGGCGTGGGCCCTCTGGCACCTGGGGTTTCCCGACGAAGCCCTGGAGCGCAACCGCGCCGCGCTGCGACGGGCCCGCGAGCTCGAGCATCCGTTCACCCTGGCCCATGCCCTGAGCTTCCGCGCCGTCCTCTTGCAGTTCCACCGCGCGGTCGAGGCGGCGCTCGCGGCGGCGGAGGAGGTCATCTTCACGTCCGAGCAGCACGGCTTTCCCCATCGCCTGGCCATGGGGCTGTTCGTCAAGGGTTGGGCGCGGGCCGAGCTGGGGGCCCGCGACGAGGGCATCGCTCTCATGGACGAGGGTATGGAGCGCTGGCGGGCGAGCGGCGCCGAGATCCTCCGTCCCCGCTTCCTGACCTACATGGCGGAGACCTTCCTCGGCGACGGCCAGACGGCGCTGGCGCTGGAGCTGCTGGACAAGGCCGAGGTCCTGGGTGGAGTGACGGGCGAGCGCTTTCACGAGGCCGACCTCTATCGACTCCGCGGCGAGGCACTCTGGAGCCTGGGGGGTGACGACGGCCACGAGGCGGCGCGTTCCTCCCTGATGGCGGCCCTCGAGGTCGCCCGCTCCCAGGGGGCGAAGCTACTCGAGCTGCGGACGGCGACCAGCCTGGCCCGCCTTCTCGGCCGGTCGGGTCGCCCCGAGGAGGGCCTGGTGCCGCTGGCGGCGATGCTCGAGCACTTCGGCGCGGGCTTCGAGGGCGCCGACTTCCGCGAGGCACGGAGCGTGCTGGAAGAGCTCGCTCCGGCGGGAGGGAGGAACGGGGACGAGTGAGCGAGACGGAGCCGTCCCGCGCCTCGCGCGTCGGGTCGTCGAGCGAGGCGGAGCGCCACCTGCTGATCGCTGCACGGCTCCTGGAGCTTCGGCCCTGGGAGCTCGGCGAGTCCGAAGGCGCCGTGGCGCGCCCGACCTTGATCGCCCACGCCGCGCGGCTGGCGGCCGACGGCGGCTCATCGGCGAGGGAGGAGGCGAGCGACGCTCAGGAGCCTCTCGAGGAGGCCTTCGATCTCCTCGTGGCCGGCGGTCTCGTAGTGCTCACCGGCGGTGTCTGCCTCCTGAGCGAGCGGGGCCGGGAAGCGGGCAGCCGCGCGCTCGATGCGGAGGCGGACCGGCGCTTCGACGCGCTGCTCCTCGCCTGCGAGTCGAGCGCGGCCCACGGCCGCTTCTGCCGGCGGGTCCACGGCCTCGACCTCTGTCAGCTCGACGTCCTCGACTCGAAGCAGCTCGACCACCTGGTGGCCAGCCTCTCGCCGGAGGAGGGGAGCGGGGAGCCCGGCCGGCCCCTCCGGCGCCTTCTCGACCTCGGCTGTGGCGTCGGACGCCTGAGCGAGCACCTGGCCGCGGCGACCGGCGCCCAGGTGCTGGGCATCGATCGATGCGCCGGCGCGATCCTCCGCGCCCGGGAGCGGGTCCGGAGCTCCCCGGTGGGCCAGGCTCCGATGAGCTCGCGAGTCGAGTTCCGCGAGGGCGATCTCCGCGATCTCGCGAGCCTCGAAGCCGGCTCGGGCGCGGGCTGGGGCGCCGCCGTCGCCGTCGACTCCCTCTACTTCGTCGACGACCTCGACGCCGCCGTCGGCTGGATTTCGCGGCTGCTGGCACCCGGCGGCCGGGCGGCGATCTTCGCGAGTGAGCTCCTGCCCGAGGAGGCGGGACGGCCGTGGCACCCGGACGAGGACCCGGAGGAGATCGCGCGCCGAACGCGGATCGCGGGGTCCCTCGAGCGTCATGGTCTGCCCTTTCGGGTCCACGACTTCAGCGGCGCCGAGCACGCCCTGTGGCGCCGCCAGCGCGAGGCGGCCCTGGCCCTGCGCGCGGCGTTCGAGGCCGAGGGCAACCACGAGCTCTGGCGGCTGCGGCTCGCGGAGGCGGAGCGGAGCCTCGAGTGGGTCGAGGCGGGGAGGGTCCGCCGGTACTTCTACCTCGCGGAGAAGGCTTCCTGAGCTGTCGCCTCCCACGCCGGCCGAGGACAGATCCCGGAGAGCTCGCACGCCAGGAGGGCGGACTTGGCCTCGCGGTAGCCGTTGATCGGGCGCGCCAGGCGCTCGGCCGGGGCCAGACGCTCGAGGACCTCCCAAAGCCCCGGGGCGAACCCCGAGGCGGGGAAGAGGTCGCGCCGCGCGCCCTCGGCCACGACCTCCTCCGGGGCGCAGCGCCAGAGGCCGGCCGCCACCTCCGAAAGGGCCCGGCGGCAGGTCTGCCGGTCGCCCCGCCACCGTTCGTAGCAGCGGTGGACCTCCCCGGCGGCCGCGGCTACGGCCAGGGCGGCGTCCACCAGCGGCGCGTGCGGCGAGGCGGCGAAGGCGCGAGCGAAGCTCCAGGCCGGGACCAGCCCGCGCTGCGCCGCCAGGAGGCCGACGAGCCGCCCATCGTCTCCGCTCGAGCCGAGGTCCGATCCCGCTCTCCGAACCGGAGCCCGAGCCAGACCCAGGCGCCGGGCGAGGGAGGAGAAGGCCTCCCCGGCGTCGCCGTGATGTGCCACCGCCGCTTCGGCGAGGGCGCGGATCCGGGCTTCGGCCAGGAGCTCTCGCCGCGGGAGGAGCGGTGGGGAGAAAGCCGGCGCCGCCGCGTCGTCGGCGGAAGCCTCGAGACCGGCATGGACCGCCTCCGAGGCGAGGAGAAACCTCCGCCGCAGCCCCTCGACGAGAGCCGGCGCCTGGGGGTGGAGGGCCTGGACCGCCTGCCAGGCCTCGAGGAGCGTCGGCGGCGAGGCCTCGAACCCGGCGGTGGCCCGGGGGGATCGTACGCGGCACCTCGGGGGTCGCAGGTAGGACTCCTTGAAGAAGACCGAGAACTCGGTATCGGGACCCCTCTCCGGTGGCTCCGAGCCCGCTCCGCTCGCCGGTTCGTCCCCGCCCGCGCCGGCCTGTTGCAGTGCCACGAGGGCGTCCTCTCGCTTGATGCCGGGCCGCTCCAGGCGGCCGAGGAGCTCGTCCCGCGCTCCGGCCGGCAGGAGCCCGCGGGCGAGCGCCGCAACCCGACCGGCGGAGCGCTCGCTGAAGGGGAGGGCCTTGACCGCGGCGATCAGGGCCGCGCCGGCTTCGTGGCCCAGCCACCCCTCGAGCTCCGCGGCCGCCACGGCGGCGCGCAGCTCGACCAGGGCGACGGTCAGCGGTCGGTATCCGAGCTCGGCGGGGGCGTGGAGGACGGCCACTTCGTCGTCGCCGTCCAGGACGCCGTCGCGGAACCACTCGAAGACCCGGCCGGCTCCTACCATCCCGAACGCTTCGAGCTCCGCGGCGCGGAGAGCTCCCAGGCTGGCGGCTCCGATCACCCGGACCCCGCAGTCGAGGGCGTAGAGCAGCTCCTTGTGGGTCACGGTCGGGACGGTGAAGTAGATCCCGTCGAGGAGCACCAGGGCGTCGGGTCGCTCGGCGACCGCGGCGAGAACATCGCCCCGCTCGGCGGGCGGACGGAGCTCGACGCCGTCGAGGCGCTCCAGCTCGCGTCCAGCGACGCCGAAGAGGGAGGGCCCGGCGAAGGCGACCACCCGCGGCGCCCGGCTGCCACTCGGTTTAGCCCTGCCCATATCTCACAGCCCGAGCTGGACAGGTCTCGCGCAGAGGCGCAGAGGCGCGGAGGAGCAGAGGCGCGGCGCTTCGCTTCAATGGCGAACCTCCCGGAGTCCCGGCGCAAACGCTCGGACTACCGCGACACCCGGAAGCCCGGGCCGGCCCAGGTCGACCCAGAAGGGCTCGTGCCCGGCCCGCTCCAGCCGCTCGACCACGAGGCCGAGGTCGCGGGCGACGCTGTCGGTGGAGAGGTCGGCGACGGAGGGGAAGGGCCGGTCCGCCACGGGCGGGCGGTAGCCCTCGAAGGCCCGGTGGTACTCACCGTCCCGGCCGAGACGAGGCAGGTCGTCGCGGGCGCCCGAGACGTAGGCGAGGCGCGACTGGGCCGCCTCGGTCAGGGCGCGGGAGAGGGCGACGGCGGGAGAGGGGTGGGTGCCCGCCCCGAGCCAGACGTTGGGCAAGTCGGAGGCCACCAGGTCGACGACGAAGGTGGCCACGCCCACCTCCCAGGTGATGTCGTAGACACCCACCTTCATGTCGGCGTTTGCGATGGCGTCGAGGGCGTGCCGGCAGGTCGGCTCGTCGACCGAGGCGGGATCGATCGCCCGGCGCCCGGCGGGGTCGCGGCGGGCGCGGTGGAGGGCGTGGCGCTCGATGAGCTCGCACAAGGCGTGGAGCAGCGCCTCCTCCCGGCAGTTTCCCGAAGCGAGGCCGTTCGAGCTGGCGTAGAACATCCGCGGCCGAAGGACTTCCGGAACCGAGAAGTCGACCTCCAGGAGCTGGCGCGGCAGCCAGGCCCGTCGGTCCGAGGAGAGCGAGGCCGCCGGGATCCAGGAGATCGGTGCCGCGTCGAGGGCCACCGCTCCCTCGATCCAGGGCAGCGCCGCGACCGGGACCGGGTTGGCGTAGTCCATCTCGCGCAGGGTCGCCGAAGCCTGGGGCAGGGCGCCCAGGTCCTCGGCGCACCACAGCTCGAGGGCCTCCATGACGGCGCTGACCCGGGCCGCCTCTCGGGTCGCGCCCTTGCCCTGGGAGACCGAGAGGTTACGGCTGGCGGGCCGGATCGCCTGGAAGACCGGGATCCCGATGCGGTCGAGGGCGGTGACCTCGGCGACCCGGGTGACCCCCGCTCGCTCCAGCAGGGGGGCGACGGTCGCCCAGGTCTCCTCGGGAGGACGGATCCGGTGCGTGCCCAGGCGGAAGCGCTTCGCGGCGTCGGCTTCCCGGGTGGGCGCCGGCGCTCCTATCGAGCTTCCCCCTTGTCCTTGGTGGTCACCGCGGCCACCTTCCATCCGTCGTCGAACTTCACCAGGATGGCGGCGCAGTTGTCCACCTTGTTCTTCTCGTTCCGGAACTGCTCCTCCACGCGGTAGGTGGCGGCGGCGCGCATCTGGCCGATGAAGACGATCCGCATCTCCGAGACCTCGAGCTTGCGCGGCTTGAAGGGTGGAAACGCTTCCAGCGTGTCCTTGAAGGACTTGCGGTTGAAGAAGTCTTCGAGCCCGTCTTCCTCGACCGTGCCCACCAGGCTCTCGCCCACCGCCACGTAAGGATTGGTGGCGTAGTTCTTCCAGTCCCGGAGGAAGTCCTGGGGATGCAGGCCCTCGAACTTCTCGATCACCTCGGTGATGGCCTTGCGGTCGGCTTCGCCGACCGGGGTCAGCGGAGTCTTCCTCTCCACCTCCACGAGGGAGTGGGTGCCGGCGGCGGCGATGCCCACCATCTGGCTCGTCACGTGGGCGCGCGGAAGATCTGCCCGGGAGATCAGGCCCAGGTCGCCGGCTTGCTCCTCGAAAGCCTCTTGCAGCCGGTTCGGGTTCGACGGACTATCGGTTTTCTCGCGGTCACTCACGACCCACACCCTTTCTGAAGACGATCATTGGACCGGCGAGCCGCCCCATGGCGGCCGCCGTCGATCACTCAAGAGACTGCTGGAGAAGCGATTCTAGCACGGCCGGCTCCGGTCACGGGCTCTCGGCCAGGGACATCTCCGCGAATCGGGGGATCCCCAGGGGGGAGGGCCGGAAGCTCTGCAGCCGCGGCGAGTAGACATAGATCGTGGGGCCGTACATCAGCGGCAGCAGGGGCATCTCCTCGTGCATCAGCTCGAGCAGGCGTGCTTTGTTCTCCTCGCTCGGCTGCTGGCGAAAGCGCCCGAGGCTCTCGCCGGCCGCCGGGTTCGACCACCGCGCCAGGTTTCCGTCGAAGACGATCCGCCGACCCGGGCTGGGGATCGAGTCGGGAGAGAGGATCGCGTCCAGGAAATCGACCGGGTCCGTGGTGTCCGCCACCCAGCCGGAGAGGACCATGTCGTAGTCTCCGCGAACCGCCTCCTGGAAGTAGCGCTCCATGCTCTCGGCCTGGTGGACGCTCACCTCGACGTCGAGGGTCGCGAGGCGCTCGACGATGTAGTCGGCCACCGCCCGGGGATGGGGCAGATAGGGGCGCGGACCGAAGATCAGGAGCATCGAGAGGCGGCCCGGCCGCGCCTCCGCGGCCTGGGAGAGAAGGGCGAGGGCCCGCTTCGGGTCGTGGGCGATCCCGTCGCGCCAGGTGCCCATCATGGGCGGTAGCAGGCCGGTCGCGCTGAAGGCCATGGGGTTGTGGTAGGAGATCCGCGCCACCTCCGCGCGGTCGATGGCGAAGGCCAGGGCACGACGCACCCGGGAGTCGGAGAGGCCGGGCCGCTCGGTGTTGAAGTAGAGGATCGCCGTGCCGCTGCCCGGCTCGAGCCATTTGCGCACGCCGCGCACCTGGGCCAGGTCCTCGCGCGAGAGGACGTTCGAGAAGTGGACCTCGCCGGAGTCGATGGCGTCGAGCAAGGCCTGGGGGCGGCCGTCGGCATCTGGGGGATAGGCGACGAACAGAATCTCGCGGATCCGGGGCGGGCTCGGGTAGTGGGGGTTGGGCTCGAGCCGGATGCGCTCCGGCGTCGAATCCGCAGCGACACGGTAGGCCCCGGTCCCCAGGGTCTCGGCCCCTCGTTTGAGGGCGACCTGGCAGTACTGGTGGGTGAGGGTGAGGTCGAAGCGCTCGGCCGGCCGGTCGAGCCGGAAGACCACCCGGCCTTTCCGCGCTTCGATCGCGGTCTGCTCGGCCAGGCGGCCGGCACCGGAGAGGATCTCGGCCAGCAGCTCGGCGGTCAGGGGGGTGCCGTCGGAAAACCGCAGGCCCTCGCGCACCGGGGCCGAGATCACGCGGCCGTCTTCGCCGCCCGCCTCCGGGCGCAGCGGCTCGGCGAAGAGGACGGGGCGGGCCGGCTGGTCGATCGTCTCCGCGGGGGCGAAGGGGGTCTCGAAGATCTGCTCGAGGATGGTGGCGCTCACGAAGTCCCGGCCGCCGTGGGGGTCGAGCGTGTGCACCGGGGCGAGGAGCCCGACGCGGAGAGTCGTGAGGGCGTCGGGCTCGGTGTTTCCTTCGGGCATCGGGCAGCGCTCCTGTCGGCGGCAGGGTCACGAGCGAGCCCGCGCGGCCGTCCCTCGCCGCTCAGGCCTCGCACCTTCGCATCGGAGAATCGTCGAAAGCAGTATACCCCGCCCCGGTGGGTGTCTCCGCCTCCTCCCGGGAGTGGTAGCTTCGGCTCATGGCGGCTTCGAAGAGTCCCGCACAGGCGGGGGACATCCTCCTCAGGAGCTTCGAGGACTACCACCAGCGCTACCGCGCGGTCACCCGCCGCGCCCGCGAGCGCTTCGAGCGGCGCGAGTGGGAGGGCATCCACCGCGACACGGTCGAGCGACTGGAGCTCTACGAGCGCTCGGTCGGCGAGACGGTCTCTTCGTTGCGCGCGCGCATCGGTGAGCAGGTGGCCACGCCGCAAGCCTTTGGGCCGATCAAGGCGGCCTTCACCGAGGCGATCCTCGGTCGGGACGACTTCGAGCTCGCCCAGACCTTCTTCAACTCGGTCAGCCGGAGGCTCTTGCCCCACCGCGGCCTGGAAGCGCGGATCGACTACCTGTCGCGCGACTTTCCGGTCCCGTACAAGGGGTGGGAGATGGCGAGCGCCCGCATGTACGGCGTCCATCGGATCGACGCCGTCGTCGTGCGGAAGGTCCTGCGCGACGCCGGCTTGCGGGCGCCCTTCCAGGACTTCGAGAGGGACCTGGCGGCGGTGGTCCGGCGGCTCGGGGAGGCCGTGACCCGGGCGTTCGGCGGCCCCGAGATCGAGGCCCTCGATGTGCTGAGGCCGCTGTTCATCCGCAACAAGGCGGCCTATCTGGTGGGTCGCGCGCGGCGCGGTCCGGAGACGGTCCCGGTGGTGCTCGCCCTGCTCCACGAGGAGGGAGGCGTGCGGGTGGACGCCGTGCTCACCACCGAGGACGCGGTCAGCATCCTGTTCAGCTTCGCCCGCTGGTACTTCCACGCCGAGGTGGAGAGCCCTCGGGAGGTGATCGGGTTCCTCCACTCGATCCTGCCGCGCAAACGCATCGCCGAGCTCTACATCTCGCTGGGCTACCACAAGCACGGCAAGAGCGAGTTCTACAGCGACCTGGCCGCCGTGATCGCGGAGACCGACGAGCGCTTCGAGCGGGCGCCCGGCGAGCCCGGGCTGGTGATGTCGGTCTTCACCCTGCCGAGCTACGAGTTCGTCTTCAAGGTGATCAAGGACGCGTTTCCGTCGTCCAAGAAGACCACGCGGGAGCGGGTGCGGGACAAGTACCGCCAGGTGCTGCACCACGACCGGGTGGGGCGGCTGGTCGACTTCCAGGAGTTCGACCACCTGCTCTTCCCGCGGGAGCGATTCTCGCCCGAGCTCCTCGCCGAGCTCGAGGACGTGGCGGCGAAGAACGTCGGCGTGGAGCCGGCGAGGGTGGAGATCCGCCACACCTACGTCGGCCGCCGCGTCCGTCCCCTGGACCTCTTCCTCCGCGAGGCGTCGCCCGAGGAATGCGAGGCGGCGGTCGTCGACTGGGGCGAGACGATCAAGGACCTGGCGGCGGCGGACATCTTCCCCGGCGACCTGATGCTCAAGAACTTCGGAGTGACCCGCCACGGACGGGTGGTGTGCTACGACTACGACGAGCTGGTGGCGGTGACCGACTGCAACTTCCGGCACATGCCGCCCGACCGGGACCCGTACGACGAGATGGCCGCCGAGCCCTGGTTCTCGGTGGGCGACCAGGACGTCTTTCCGGCCGAGTTCGACCGCTTCCTGGAGCTCAAGGGGCCCCTCAAGGAGCTCTTCCTCGAGCATCACGCCGACCTGCTGGAGGTGGACTTCTGGCGCTCGCGCCAGGAGCTCAACCGACAGGGCGAGGTGATCGACTTCTTCCCGTACCCGGAGAGTGAACGGCTACATCCGGTGGTTGGGCGCTAGACGGTCCGTCGGGAGGCCGGCGCACTCCCGGAGCGCCGCCTCCACGTACTTCGCCACCATCGCGCCCCGCCACTGGGCCTGGAAGTCGGTGTTGTCCATGGGCGTGGCGTTGCGGCGGGCGAGGGGTGCGGCCTCGGCGACCGTCTCGGCGGTGAGCGGCTTGCCGACGAGGGCGGCGGCGGCCTTCTCGGCGGCGACCGGCCGCGAGGCGACGGCACCCAGGAAGATCCGGGCGTCCTCCACCGTGCCGTCCGGTGCGACCCGCACCGCGGCGGCCACCGAGAGGACCGCGAAATCGATCGACCCCCGGCGCCGGAGCTTCCAGAAGGCGCTTCGGACGCGGGTGGCATCGGCCTCGGCGGGCAGCAGCACCTCGGCCAGCACCTCGTCCGGGCCCTTGGCGAGGTAGTCGATCCCGTCGTCCCGGTAGAGATCCCCGACCGCGACGGTACGCTCGCCGGCGGCCGAGACCAGGCGCACCCGCGCGCCCAGGGCGGCGAGCATGGGCGCCGAGTCACTCGCCGAGTGCGCCCAGCAGCGGGGCGAGCTGGTGGCCACCCAGCAGATCTCGCCCGCTTCCTTCATGCAGTAGTCGATCGACCGGCGCCACTCCTCGGTCTGGTCGTAGTAGGTGCACCGGGTGTCGACGCAGAGGTTGCCGCCCAGGGTGCCCATGTTGCGCAGCGGCGGCGAGGAGATCGACTCCACGGCCCGGGCGAGGGCGGGGTAGCGCTCCCGGATCGCCGGGTGCTCGGCGACCTCCGCGAGGGTGGTGGTGGCGCCGATCCGCACCTCGCCGTTGGCCGTGATGCCGTGGAGGCCGGCCGCGCCCCGGAGGCCCACGACCACCTCGGCCTGCTGGTGACGGCGCTTCATGTTGGGCCAGAGATCGGTGCCCCCGGCGACCAGGCGGGCACGCCCCTGGGCCGCGCCTTCGGCGGCGAGGATCTCGGCCGCGCCGGCGAGGGTGGTGGCGCGGCGGAACGTGAAGCGGGGCAGGCGAAGCATGGTGGGTTCAGTCTGTCGTCAGGGCGCGGGCGG
>CAZIIB010000008.1:0-20880 GCA_964539125.1 uncultured Thermoanaerobaculia bacterium
GGTTGTGGCTGAACGGCACCGGCTGCTTGAAGACCTCTTTCTGCTTGGTGACGAACGGCGAGCGCTGGAGTCGATCGAGGGCGAGGCCTCCGGCAATGACCAGGAAGGCCAAGATCACCAGGCTGCCCTTGGCGATGCTGTTGGCGCTTCGGGGGAAGAGCTGTGGCATGTGGTCTGCTGTCTCCCGGCGGGTCGGCGACAGCCGCGGATCTCCCGACGGCGGTGAACGTGATGGAGTCCGGGGCACGTCTTGTGAAAATTTTCACAAGCCCGGGTCAAGGCCTTCGGCCCGGAGGTGGGCGATTGTTACCGACCCGGAGACGATCTGTCAACGGGTGGCTGCGAGACGCCCTCGAAATGGCGGCTCTACCCCGCCGGGTAGGTTCGAACCCGCCCCCGAGGGTATACTCCGGAATCCCGGCGGCAGGCGGCGCGTTTCCCGGGGGAGACCCTCGGTGCCGCCGCCGAGACCGGCACCCGCCGAGGCCGACCCGTGCCGAGCCATCCGATGCCTGAGAGAACCTTCATGAAGAACGCCGCCCTCGCTTCCGACGGACAGACCGACGCCCTGGCGCCGGCACGCCCCGCCCTCTACCTGGAGCTCACCAAGCCCCGGATCACCTTCATGGTGCTGGTGACGACGGCGGTGGGCTTCATCCTCGCCCAGGGGGCCTCCGGCGGCGGGCCGCTTCCCCTCGCCCTGTTCTTCCACGCCCTGGTCGGCACCGGTCTGGTGGCGGCCTGCGGCTCGGCGCTCAACCAGGTGATCGAGCGAGAGCACGACGGCAAGATGCGTCGCACGGCCGAGCGCCCATTGCCCTCCGGCCGGATCGATCCGGACCACGCCCTGGCCTTCAGCGTCGCGCTGGGGGTGAGCGGCCTCCTCTATCTTGCGCTCGCGGTCAATCTGCTCACCGCCCTCCTGGGCGCCGCGACCCTGGCCGGCTACGTCTTCGTCTACACACCGCTCAAGCGGGTGACCTCGTTCGCCACGGTGGTGGGAGCGGCGCCCGGCGCCATGCCGCCGGTGATGGGCTGGGCGGCCTACTCCGGCCATCTCGGCGCGGGCGCCTGGGCGCTCTTCGGCATCCTCTTCTTCTGGCAGCTCCCCCACTTCCTGGCCATCGCCTGGATGTACCGGTCCGACTACGCTCAGGCGGGCTACCCGATGCTGCCGGTGCTGGAGCCGGACGGCGCTTCGACGGCCCGCCAGGCGGTGCTCTGGGCCGCCGCCCTGGTGCCTCTGTCGCTGGTGCCCTCGGCCCTCGGCCTGACCGGCACGGTCTACGCCGTGGGGGCCCTCACCCTCGGCCTCGGCTACCTGGCGGCGAGCGTCACCTTCGGCCGGCGGCGAACCGGCGTCTCGGGCCGCCGCCTGCTCCTCGCCTCGGTTCTCTACCTGCCCGGGATCTTCGCGGTCATGCTGGCCGACCGTTTGCTAGGCTGAACCCTCGGCGCCGGCCCTCTCCGGCGCCGGACGCGATCCACCGGATGACCGTCGAAGTCGAGCCGAAGCCCGCCCTCGGGCCGCACCCCTCCGAGCCGGCGATGCCGGCCGCGGTCGACGTGCGGGACCTCACCTTCTCTTACCCGGGCCGCCTCGCTCTCGACGGCGTGACCTTCCAGGTCGAGGCCGGAACCCTCTTCGGCTTCCTGGGACCGAACGGCGGAGGCAAGACGACGCTCTTCCGCATCCTGGCGACCCTGCTTCCCGCCGAGAGTGGCACGGTGCGGATCTTCGGCCACCGGCTCCCGGCCGAGGCCGCCGCCGCCCGCCGCCGGCTGGGGGTGGTCTTCCAGTCGCCGAGCCTCGACCTCCAGCTCACGGTCGAGGAGAACCTGACCCATCAGGGACACCTCTACGGCCTCCGGGGCCGCGAGCTCGCCGGGCGGATCGACGACGCCCTGGCGCGCCTCGGCCTCGCCGAGCGGCGCCGCGAGCGGGGTGCGAGCCTCTCCGGGGGCTTGCGCCGCCGGGCCGAGATCGCCAAGGCCCTGCTCCACCGCCCGGACCTGCTGCTCCTCGACGAGCCGTCGACCGGCCTCGATCCGGGCGCCCGGCGCGACCTCTGGCGCACCTTGGGCGAGCTGCGCTCGGGCGGCATGACGGTGCTCCTGACCACCCACTACATCGAGGAGGCCGGGCGCGCCGACCGCCTGCTGCTCCTCGACCGGGGGCGGATCGTCACCGGCGGCTCGCCCCGGGAGCTCGAGGAGGAGATCGGGGGCGACGTGGTGAGCCTGGTGGCCCGCGGCGGCGAAGCCGAGGCCGAGGTCCTGGCGCGGGAGCTCGCCGGGCGCTTCCCCGGCATCGAGCCGGTGGTTCGCGACGGGACGATCCGTTTCGAGCGCGACCGGGCGCACGAGCTGGTGGCGCGACTGGCGGAGGCGTTCCCGGGGCGGATCGATGCCATCACCGTGGCGCGCCCGACCCTCGAAGACGTGTTCATGCGCCACACCGGACACGCCCTCTACGAGCGGACAGGCAACGGGGTGAGTGAGTGAGCTTCGTCCTACCTGTCCTCACCCTGTGGCAGCGCGAGGTGGTGCGCTTCTTCCGGCAGCCGAGCCGGATCGCCGGGGCCGCCGGCTCGCCCCTTCTCTTCTGGATCTTGATCGGCAGCGGCATGCGCTCGTCGTTCCGCATGCCCGGCGGGCCGGCGAACGTCGACTTCCTGCGTTACTTCTATCCCGGCACGGTCGCCCTGGTGCTCCTGTTCGCCGCCATCTTCTCCACCATCTCGGTGATCGAGGACCGCAAGGAAGGCTTTCTCCAGGGCGTCCTGGTGGCCCCGGTGTCGCGGGGCGCCGTGGTCGCGGGCAAGGTGGCGGGGGGCGCGACGCTCGCCTGGATTCAGGGGATGATCTTCCTGCCGCTGGCACCGCTCGCCGGCATCGGCCTCTCCTGGGGGCGGGCCGCCGAAGCGGCGGCGGTGATGGCGCTGATCTCGGTGGCCCTGACCGCCCTCGGCTTCATGTTCGCCTGGCGGGTCGACTCGACTCAGGGGTTCCACGCCGTGATGAACCTGGTGCTCGTGCCGCTCTGGCTCCTGTCGGGGGCCTTCTTCCCCGTGGCCGGCGGCCCCTCCTGGCTGGTCTGGACCATGCGGGCCAATCCACTCACCTACGGCGTCGCGGCGCTGCGCAACGCGTTCGAGCCGGGGACGACGACGCCGGGGCTGCCGGGAACCGCAGTCTCGGTGGCAATCCTGGCGCTCGCGGCGCTCGCCGCCCTCGGCCTCGACCTCGCCGTGGTCCACAGCCGGAGACGACCGTGAGCGAGATCGAGCACGGGACCGAGCGCCGCAAGGGACCGCCGCCGGTGCGCGTCGCGCTCTGGACGGTGCTCGTCCTCACCCTGGTGGCGGTGCTGGGGGCGACTCTGTGGAGCGCCTTCCACCGAGAGTCCACCGAGCCCCTGCCGGTCCTCGGTCAGGTGCCGCCCTTCGCGCTCATCGGCCGCGACGGACGACCGGTCACCCTCGCCGACCTCGCCGGCGAGCCCTTCGTCATCGACTTCATCTTCACCCGCTGCGTCTCCTCCTGCCCCCTGATGACCGCCGCCATGACCAAGGTGGGCCAGGGACTCGAAGAGGGCAAGGAGTTCCGGCGGGTGTCGGTGAGCGTCGACCCCGGATTCGACACTCCCTCGGTCCTCACCCGCTACGCCGAGACCCACGGGGCTCCCTCGACCTGGTGGTTCCTGACCGGCGATCCGCAGTCGATCCTCGCCCTGATGGGCGACGGCTTCCACCTGGCGGTCGAGCCCGACACGGGCGATCCGCGCAACCCCATCGCCCATTCGACCCGGCTGGTCCTGGTCGACGGCCGGGGACGCATCCGCGGCTACTACCAGGGTCTGGACCGGGACGATCTCGCCCGCCTCGACCGGGATCTCCGGCGCGTTGCACACAGCGACTGACCTTCGTCGCCACCTCTGCTATACTGAATTACATCGATTCATGGTGATCTTTGCCCGTGGCCGGAGGCCACCCGGTGCGGGTGGTGGTCCGGCGCGCTGATTCCCAGTCGTGCGGGTCCGATGGAATCCCTGCCGGTCGCCGCCATCCCAGGCGGTGCCGGGGCAGCGAGCTGAGGACGAGGCGCGGTCCCCTTCGTTTGGAAGGAAGGCGTTGGAGAGTTCCCGAGATCGTCGAACCTGGAGCCGTGCTCCAGGGTAGAGCCGTTCAGCGGAAAGCGAGGAACGCGATGAAGAAAGCCCTGCTCAATCTCTTTCTGATGGTCGTGGTCGTGACGCTGGCCACCGTCGTGGCGTGTCACAAGAAGAAGCCGAAGGCGGGCGAGGTGCTCGACGAGGCGATGACCGCCGGTCGCGCGGCCGAGAGCTTCCCGGGCGCCGACGAGGACTACCTCGCCGACATGGACTACGGCGTCACCCATCACCCGGAGATGGTGCAGGCCGCCCTCGACCCCTACGTTCCGGGCATCTCCGCAGAGGACGCCGTCAAGGCGGTGGTCCGTGGGCGCAACAACTGGATCATCTGGACCGCCGGCAACGACCGCTTCTGGGACTTCATCTCGAAGCGGAGCCTGGGCGCCCTCGATCTGTTGAAGACTCTCTCCGATTACCCCGACATGCAGTACAGCCGGGACAACCGCTGGCAGTACCTGGGCCTGGTCAACGAGCCCTGCTTCGAGAAGGCGACCGGCCCGCGCGAAGACCGCTACGGACTCTGGCTCGACGAGAGGATCGAGAGCCCGGAGTGCCCGCCCGACCCCTTCGAGAACGAGCAGAAGTACCCCGGGGTCGAGATCGGGGCCCGGGGCAAGAACATCCCCGTGGGCTCGTACTACGGCTACGCCACCGGAATCGTCGGCCTGCGCCTGTTCCCCAATCCGGACTTCGACGAGGCGGCCGAGAAGAAGTGGGACCCGAAGCGCTACTACTCCGATCCGTCCTACTACAACGACAAGAACCTCGTGAAGCCCTATCGAGTGGGCATGTCGTGCGGCTTCTGCCATGTCGGCCCCAACCCCACGAACCCGCCGGCGGACCCGGAGCACCCGAAGTGGGAGAACCTGAGCAGCAACCCGGGCGCCCAGTACTTCTGGATCGACCGGATCTTCATGTGGAACCCGGACGAGGCGAGCTTCGTCTACCAGCTTTTCCACACCTCGCGTCCGGGGGCCCTCGACACCTCGCTCGTCTCCTCCGACCAGATCAACAACCCGCGGACCATGAACGCGGTCTACGACCTGGGCGCCCGCCTCGAGCTGGCGCGCAAGTGGGGCAAGGAGAAGCTCGCCGACGGCGGTCTGAACAACAAGCAGCTCAATGACTACGTCGGCGCCGACAGCCCCCTGGCGAAGTTCTACGAGAAGCCCGACACGGTCTTCACGCCCCGGGTGCTCAAGGACGGCTCCGATTCGGTGGGCGCCCTGGGCGCCCTCAACCGGGTGTTCGTCAACATCGGCCTCTTCTCCGAGGAGTGGACCCTCCACTTCATCCCGCTGGTCGGCGGCCCGAAGATCACACCCTTCCCCATCGCCACCGCGGAGAAGAACTCCTCGTACTGGAAGGCGACCGAGATGCAGACGCCGGACACGGCGCTCTTCTTCCTGGCCACGGCCAAGCCCGACAAGCTCGCCGACGCGCCCGGAGGCGACACCTACCTGAGCGCCGACGAGGCGACCCTCACCCGCGGCAAGGAGGTGTTCGCCGAGCGCTGCGCCCGCTGCCACTCGAGCAAGCTGCCCGACAAGGCGTTCACCGATTTCTTCCCGGACCACGGGTGCGTCGGGCCGAACTACCTCCAGTGCTGGAACGACTACTGGCAGTGGACCAAGACCGACGAGTTCAAGGACGCGATGAAGACGATCGTCCTCGCCGACGACTTCCTGGACGACAACTTCCTCTCCACCGAGCTGCGCGTGCCGGTGACCCTGCTCGAAACCAACGCCTGCAGCCCGCTGGCGACCAACGCCCTGGAAGGCGACATCTGGAACGACTTCTCGTCCGCGTCCTACAAGAGCCTGCCGGCGGTGGGCCAGATCACGGTCCACGACCCGTTCACCGGCGAGCCCAAGCCGTACGACATGCCGGGCGGCGGCCGCGGCTACACCCGGCCGGCCTCCCTGATCAGCCTCTGGTCGACCGCCCCCTACTTGCTCAACAACTCGGTGGGCAAGTTCTACTGGAGCGGATCGGTCGAGGACCGGATGGCCTCCTTCGAGGACGGCATCACCAAGATGCTCTGGCCCGCGAAGCGCAAGGGCGATCACATGTACGTGACCAAGTCGGGCAAGATGGCGCCCGGCGTCATCGACGTGACCCCCGGGCCGACCTACGTCGAGGTCGCCTCCGGCTTCCTGCCGCCCTTCTTGCAGAAGCTCGAGGGCCCGTTGAGCAAGCTCAAGCCGGGATTCTTCAACGCGGAGGGCCTCGAGCTCGGCCCGATCCCGAGCGGCACGCCGATCAACCTGCTGTCGAACATCGACCTCCAGAAGACGGACCAGGTGCTCAAGCTCCTGATCAAGATCAAGCACGATCTCAAGGCCCTGCCGGCCGACGCCACCGACGAGCAGGCGCGCGCGGTGTTCAAGAACCTCGTGCCCCAGCTCCTGGCGGTCAGCAAGTGCCCCGACTTCGTGGTCAACCGGGGCCACTACTTCGGCACCGACTACCTGCCGGAGAGCGAGGGCGAGCCCGGGCTCTCCGACCAGGACAAGATGGCGCTGATCGAGTTCCTGAAGACCTTCTGAGCGGAAGGGAGCCTGCGAGATGAACGCGCAAGAGAAGCAATCCAACTACGAGTACGTGGTAGTGGGCTCCGGCGCGGGCGGCGGCACGGTCGCCGCCCGCCTCGCCGAGAAGGGGCACAAGGTGCTGCTCCTCGAGGCCGGCGGCGACCCGAAGAAGCTCTCCGGGGGCGACGAGGTCTATCCCGACGAGAACCGGCTGCCGACCGACTACGACGTGCCCGTTTTTCACGCGATCTCCACCGAGAACTTCGCGATGCGGTGGGAGTTCTTCGTCCGCCACTACACCGACGACGCCCAGCAGAGGCGCGACCCGAAGTACACCGAGACCTGGGACGGCCGGCGGGTGGACGGGATCTTCTACCCGCGGGCGGGCACCCTGGGCGGATGCACCGCCCACAACGCCATGATCACCGTCTACCCGGACAACTCCGACTGGGACTACGTGGCGAACCTCACCGGCGACAGCTCCTGGTCGGCCGACAACATGAGGAGGTACTTCGAGCGCCTGGAGAACTGCTTCCACCGGCCGCCCAGACGCTGGCTCTACGATCTCTTACGGCTGAACGCCACCAAGCATGGCTTCCGAGGCTGGCTGCACACCGAGTTCCCGCTCAGGCGGATCATCGACGTGGTCCTCAAGGACAAGGCGCTGGTCAAGACCCTGGCCGAGACGATCAAGGTCGCGGTCTCCGAGGTCAACATGAAGAAGCGGCGGCTGGGCTGGTTCTTCCAGTCGCTCGCCGATCCCAACGACTGGCGGAGCCTCGAGCGCGACGACCGGACCGGCCTCCACTACCCGCCCCTGGCGACCCGGAACAGCGGCCGTATCGGCACCCGCGAGCGGCTGCTCGAAGTGGCGGAGAGGACGGGGAACCTCGAGATCCGGTTGAACGCCCTGGTGACCCGGATCCTCTTCGACGGCACCCGGGCGGTGGGCGTCGAGTACCTGGACGGCGAGAAGCTCTACCGCGCCCATTACCAGCCCAGTGACAAGCCCGGAGTGAAGAAGGACGTCCTCGCCTCGCGGGAGGTGATCCTCGCCGGCGGCGCCTACAACACTCCCCAGCTCCTCATGCTCTCCGGCATCGGGCCGCGCGAGCACCTGGAGGAGATGGGCATCGGGGTCCTGGTCCCCCTCGAAGGGGTCGGCAGCAACCTCCAGGACCGCTACGAGGTAGGCGTGGTCAACCGCATGAACTTCGACGCCTGGGGGGTCCTCGATGGAGCCAAGTTCGCGCCGGGCGATCCCCAGTACACCATGTGGTCCACGAGCCGCGACGGGGTGTACACGACCAACGGCGCGGTGCTGGCGATCATCCGGAAAGGGCTGGAGACCCAGGCGCGGCCCGACCTCTTCGTCTTCGCCTTGCTGGGTCTCTTCCGCGGCTACTTCCCGACCTACTCGAAGCTCTTCGCCGAGCACCTCAACTACCTCACCTGGGCGATCCTCAAGGCCCACACCAACAACACGGCCGGCTACGTGCGGCTGCGCTCGAAGGACCCGCTCGACACGCCGGACATCAACTTCAAGTACTTCGACGAGGGCAACGACACCTCGGGTGACGACGTCAAGTCGGTGGTCGAGGGGATCAAGTACGTCCGCACGTTGACCGAGCCCCTCAAGGAGCAGGGTCTGATCGCCGAGGAGGAGCTGCCCGGCCCGGCGGTCCAGTCCGACGAGGACCTCGCCCAGTTCGTCAAGGACCGCGCCTGGGGCCACCACGCCTCGTGCACCTGCCCGATCGGTCCGCGCGAGCAGAACGGGGTGGTCGACGGCGACTTCCGGGTCCACGGCACCCAGGGCCTGCGCATCGTCGACGCCTCGGTGTTCCCCAAGATCCCGGGGTTCTTCATCGTCTCGTCGATCTACACGATCGGCGAGAAGGCCGCGGACGTCATCTCGGCCGCCGCCAAGTCATGAGCCGGGTGAGAGGAGAACCGATGCGACGCACCGTGGCGGCCGTCTTGGGCCTGGCCCTGCTTCTGGCCTTCCTGCCCGGAACGCTCCGGGCCTCGGATCACGCCGACCCGATCACCCTGGAGAACCTGGAGGCGGGGCTCACCGGCCTCTTCTTCTGGCCCGAGGGCGACCAGATGATCCTCGTCCTCGGCACCCGCCGGTCCCTGACCTCCGGCGGACCGTACGACCTCGAGCCCTACGCCTTCACCGTCAACATGGACCTCCACAGCCAGGTGAGCTACGACGATCCGGCGGACCTGGCGCGCTACGGCGGCACCGTGGTCCATCCGGAGGGGATCCATCCGGACGTGACGATCCGCATGCGGCTGAACGACGACGCGACGGTCAAGGAGAAGACGATCACCGGCCTGCCGCACCCGGAGAGCGTCCAGGTGTGGACCGGGCCCCGGGACGATCCCTTCATCTTCCCCCGCTTCTTCGGCAGCAACATCATCGCCATGGTGTTCTCGATCCCCATCTCGGAGTTTCCGCCGGACCAGCGGGACTGGCTGCTCTGGGGCACCTCGGCGTGGGCGGACAGCGGCAAGGAGATCGACCACGTCGGGCGCTCGAACCGTACGCAGAACGGCCGGCTCGACTTCCTGAACACGCTGCCGCCGGACGAGCACGTGGCGGCGCTCCAGGAGATGTCCAAGAAACGCCAGAAGCTGGAGAAGACGCTGATGCGCTTCTCGATGCCGCTCGCCAACCTGTTCCACCTCCAGCTCCAGCTCCGCCCCTACGACCTGGCGGACCCGGACGTGATGATCTACACCGATCGCTTCCCGCCGGGCTTCCCCAACGGCCGCCGGCTGACCGACGACGTGGCCTATCTGACCTGCCAGACCGGGGATTGTGTGCTGATGGAGCTCTCGTACGGCGAGAGCACGCAGTTCCCGCGGGCGACGACCAACGACAAGGCGTTCCTGGACCACTTCCCCTATTTGGCGGAGCCGTGGCCGGAGAAGCCGCCGAAGCCGGTGCCGCACCCGTACCCGGCCTGGCTCACCCTCGGGGTGCTGGTGTTGATCGTGAGCGGGCTTCCGTTCTTGATCGGGTGGTTCCTGGGGAAGTGGAGGGGGAAGAAGAAGGCGCGGATGGCGGCGGCGTAGGGAGGCGGTAGGCCGGGCGGGTCACGGCGAGGGTCCCGCCTGAGGAACAGCGCGGAGCGAGGGCTCCCGCCGGGAGGAACAGCGCGAGCTGGTCGGACTTCCCTCGGCATGGGCTCGCGCTTCGGCTCGGACCGCGCTTGGCCGGCGCGGACTCCGCAATGTTTCGTTGAGCGCGGTCCTCGACGTCCTCCGGGCGGGAGCCTTCGCTCCTTCCCGGGGTCGGACTCCAGGTGGAAGCCGCTGCCTCCACCCGCCCTCCGTCTGGAGGTGGTTGGGGGGGAATGGGGGTTCGGTGCTGGTTGGAGCGGAGAAGCCCCACGGCACCGCTCGCCGGAAGCCGAGCCGTTGTCCGGCCGAGGCAGAGCTCGGCCGATTCAGGCGGTGGCTAGGCCGTAGGTTCCAGGCGCACGCCGCGCTTCGCCAGCAACGCCTTGAGGCGGCCGTAGGTCTTGGCTCCTACGAGGTTCTCCGCCGTGTAGGCCACGTCCTGGAGCACCACTCGCAGGTCCTCCGAGCCGCTCCAGTGGCGGCGGGCGTAGGGCTCGAGATCGCCGCTGAACGCTTGTGCCAGGACCGCGGTCGCCAGCACCAGGTCGTCGACGTACCCGCCCACCCCCACGATCCCCTCCGGGACCAGGTCGAAAGGCAGGACGAAATAGGCGAGCGCCCCGCCGATCAGCATGCGCGCCGACGCCGGCACCGACTTGTCGAGCGCCAGGCGCACCAGGAGCATGAAGACGTCCGGTACCAGCAGCAGAGCGCGGACCGCCCCCTCCCCCATCCGTCCGCCCTTGCCCTCGGCCGCCGCCACCACCCGCTCGCGCAGCCGGTCGTAGAAGCTCAGCAGGCCGGTGGTCGGAAGCTCGGCCTCGGCGTCCATCCTCGAGAGCGCCGCCTCCGAGCGCCGCTCCAGCTCTTCGTCCTGTCGATCGTCGCGTTCGCTCATGAGCGGAGCTCCAGGCCTCCCCACCGAACTATACCGGACCCCCGGCTCCGGCCGCCTCGCTCCACAGGTCCTCGATCGCCTGGTCGAACCCCGGCTCCGCGCTCCACCCGAGGGCCTCGAGACGGCTCGCGTCGCCCACCAGCAACGGCTGGTCGACCGGCCGCATGCGCGCCGGATCCGGCTGGATGCACGCCGTGACGCCCGAGACGCGGATCAGCCGGTCGAGGGCCTCGGCGATCGACAGCGCGCGGCCGCTCGCCAGGTTGTACACCGTGCCCCCCTCGCCCCGGTGCGCGAGCAGGGCGAAGGCCTCGGCGGCCGCCTTCACGTGCACGAAGTCGCGCCGCGCGCTGAGGTTGCCCACGTGGATCACCGGCTCGGCCCGTCCCTCCCGGATCGCCGCGAGCTGGGAGGCGAAGGAGGGGAGAGCGAAACGCAAGGCCTGCCCGGCGCCCACCAGGTTGAAGGAGCGCACGATCACCGCCCGGCCGTCTGCGAAGGCGAGGGCCAGGCGCTCGGCCGCCGCCTTGGTCAAGGCGTACGGGCTCCCCGGGGTGACCGGGCGGTCCTCGGCGATCGGCTGCTCGGACTCCGGCACGGCGCCGTAGACCTCGGCGCTCGACGCCACCAGCACCCGCGTTCCGCGAGCGGCGCGGAGGACGTTCTCGGTGCCCAGCACGTTGACCCGGAAGTAGTCTTCCATCCGGGTCCAGGACTCCCCCACGTGCGCGAGGCCCGCCAGATGGATCACCGCCTCCGGGCGGGTGCCCTCGACGACCCGGGCCAGCGCCTGGCCGTCCAGGATGTCGGCCTCGAACAGCTCCACCCCGGGAAGCGACGGGCTGTCCTCCCAGAAGGTCGCGCTGATCTGGGCGCCCTCCGCCAGGAGCCGCCGCACGAGGTGGCGCCCCACGAAGCCGCTGGCCCCGGTGATCAAGACCCGCATGGTGAGCTCAATGGGCGCCCTCGAGCTCGCGCTGGCGCCGACGCTCCCGCTCGCGCCAGAAGTCGAGGGTGTCGGCCAAGGTCTTTTCGAACGGTATGCGCGGCTCCCAGCCGGTGTCGGCCCGGAACTTGGAGCTGTCGCCGATCAGGATCTGCACGTCGGACGGCCGCAGACGGGCCGGATCGGTCTCGACCTTGACCTCGACCCGCGCCAGCGAGATCAGCCGGTCGAGCATCTCGCGGATGGTCTGGCCCTCGCCGGTCGCGATGTTGTAGACCTCCCCGGGCTTGCCCCGGGTCACCGCCAGCCAGTAGGCGCGGACCATGTCGCGCACGTCGGTGAAGTCGCGCACGGCGTCGAGGTTTCCCACCCGGATCACCGGCTCGGCCATCCCCAGCTCGATGCGCGCGATCTGGCGGGCGAAGTTCGAGGTGACGAAGACGTCGCCGCGCCGCGGACCCGTGTGGTTGAAGCCGCGGGTCCGGATCACCTTGAGCCCGTAGCTCTGGAAGTACTGGTAGCCCAGGAAGTCCTGCCCCACCTTGGAGACCGCGTAGGGCGAGAGGGGACGGAGCGGGTTCGACTCCCGGATCGGCACCTCGTCGGTCTGGACGAGGCCGTACTGCTCCGAGGAGCAGGCGATCTGGATCACGGGGTCGAGGTGCAGGGAGCGGACCGCCTCGAAGAGGTTGATCTGCCCGCTCAGGTTCGACAGCACGGTATCGCCCGGAGCGGTCCAGCTCGCGGGCACGAAGCTCTGGGCCGCCAGGTGGAAGACGACGTCGGGCCGGGCCTTCTCGACCGCCCGGTGCACCGAGCTCGGGTCCCTGAGCTCGCACTCGAGCAGCCGGAGCTCCGGCGCCAGGTGCTCGATGTTGTCCATGCGGCTGCGCCACCGGTAGGTGCCATACACCTCCACCTCCGGGTGCTCGGCGAGCAGAAGCTCCGCGAGGTGGGAGCCCGCGAACCCCGTGATCCCGGTGATCAAAGCTCTCATCTAACGCTCTCCTTTGCGTGATCCGAACGCGCCCTCGGCGCGCAGGTGATCCAGGTGACGGGCCAGGCCGGCCGCCCAGGGCTCGACCACCCGACCGCGGAGGCGCTCGACCCGATCGACGGCGAGCACCGAATAGGCGGGGCGGCGTGCGGGCCGGGGAAACTCGTCTGTCGTGACCGGCACCACGGCCACCTCGGGCGCCCAGGAACGGGCGATCTCGCGGGCGAAACCGTGCCAGGAGACCGGCTCCCGGTTGCGGTAGTGCACGACACCGGTCGCCCGGCCCTCGGCACCGGATCCGGCCCGGGTCTCCACCTCCGCCAGGTCCCAGAGGGCCCGCGCCAGGTACGGCGCGTAGGTGGGAGCCCCCACCTGGTCGTCCACCACGCGCAAGGGATCGGTCCCCCCCTCGATCAGGCGCAGCATGGTGGTGACGAAGCTCGGCCCGCCGGGACCGAAGAGCCAGCTCGTGCGCACCACGATCGAGCGCTCGTAGGCCAGCGCCCGCTCCTCGCCGGCGAGCTTCGAGCGCCCGTAGACCGAGAGCGGAGCGGTGGCGGCCTCCTCGGGGTACGGCTCGGCGGCGGAGCCGTCGAAGACGTAGTCGCTCGAGACGTGCACCAGAACCGCCCCCGCCGCGGCGGCCGCCGCGGCCGCGTTCCCCACCCCCTCGCCGTTCACCGCCATCGCCTTCTCCGGCTCGCTCTCACAGTCGTCGACCACGGTGAAGGCCGCGCAGTTGAGCACCGCCTCGGGCCGGAACTCCCGGGCCCAGGCGAGCAGCCGGTCGCGGTCGGTGAGATCGGCCTGGCCGTGGGAGAGGCCGAGCACCGGGTAGGCGCGGCGGCGCCCCTCCGCGACCACCGCCCGGCCCAGCATGCCGGTGCCCCCGAAGACCAGTGCCCGCATCCCGGCGCCCCCCTCAGGGGATCCCCACCTCGGACTTGTCGCCGAGCATGAACCGGTACGCCTTGGGCTTCGAGGCAGTCTGCGTGATGCGGACGTCTCGGCCGATGAGGGAGGCGTCGATGCGCACCGGGATGTGGCGGATCTCGCTGCCCGAGAGCACGATCGAGTTCTCGATCTCGCAGCTCTCGATCACGCAGCGATCGCCGATCGCCGTGTAGGGACCGATGAAGGCGTTGACGATCCGCACCCCGTCGCCCACCACCACCGGGCCGCGCACCAGCGAATCGACGATCTCCACCCCCTCGCCGAGCTGCACCCGGCCCTCGATGCGGCTGCCGTCCGGCCCCGGACCCCGCCGGGGCGCGCGCAGCGTTTCGAGGACGATCCGGTTGGCCTCCAGCATGTCGTCGACCTTGCCCGTGTCCTTCCACCATCCGCGGACCTGGTGGGCGTGTACGTCGAGCCCCCGGTCGATCAGGTCCTGGATGGCGTCGGTGATCTCGAGCTCGCCCCGCGCCGAGGGCCGGATGCGCCGGACCGATTCGAAGATGGTCGAGTCGAACATGTAGACGCCGACCAGGGCCAGGTCGCTCGGTGGGTCGGCGGGTTTCTCCACCAGCCGTTTGACCCGGCCCTCGGCGCTCAGCTCGGCGACCCCGAACTGCTGCGGGTTGGGGACTTTCGCGAGGAGGATCTCGGCGTTGGGCCCACTCCGGCGGAACTCCTCGACCAGGCTCGAGATGCCCCCGGCGATCAGGTTGTCGCCCAGGTACATGACGAAGGCGTCGTCGCCGACGAAGGGCTCGGCGATCTTCACCGCGTGCGCGAGCCCCAGGGGCGCCTCCTGCTCGATGTAGGTGATGCGAGCACCGAAGGCGGAGCCGTCGCCCACCGCGGCGCGGATCTCCTCGCCCGTGTCGCCGACCACGATGCCGATGTCGGTGATCCCGGCCTCCACCACCGACTCGATGCCGTAGAAGAGGACCGGCTTGTTGGCCACCGGCACGAGCTGCTTGGCCGAGGTGAAGGTCAGCGGCCGCAGCCGGGTTCCCTTGCCGCCGGAGAGGATGAGTCCCTTCATGGCGCCCGCTACTGCTGCACGCGACCCGTCAGGTCGAGGAACGTTCCCACGTTCTTGAGGGTGAAGGCGATCCGATAGTCGGTGTCGCGTTTGGTCCCCGCCTGGAAGTCCCGGTACTCGAGGCGGATGCCGTAGCACTGGGAGGTATAGGAGAGGAAGTATCGCTGCTCCTGGAGCTTGCTCTTGTCCAGGTCGTAGTCGATGTTGGTCTGCACGGTGAGCCTCGTGGGGATCACCGCGAAGCCCGCGGCCAGCCGGAGCTGGTTGCGCTGGATCTCGCCGTCCTGGGCCCGGAAGCGCGTGGTCAGGCGCAGATCGACGTCGTTCGCGCCCTTGGCCCCGAACTTGTAGTTGGCGGCGACGGCGCTCGAGGTGAGCTGCTTGAACAGCGTGCTGTACTCCCACTGCCCGCGCAGGCTCATGTTCTCGGTGGGATTGAATCGAAGGTCCGCCGAGATCGGGCTGCGCTGGGAGGTGACCTGCTTGGCCCCGGGCACGAGGCTCTCGGCCCCCTGGTCGAGGTGCCGCGTGTCGTCGAAGCTGTAGCTCTGGGCGAGCTCCAGGCTGAACACCTCCTGGGGGGCCCCCCCGGACTCGTCCGACGGCTTGGCCTTGATCCGGTTGGTCAGGGAGTAGCGGACCACGTTGCCCGCGAAGGTGCGGTCGACGCTGTCGAAGGAGGGGACGCGGGTCGCGTCCTGGAACGAGTCGCCGTAGGTGTAGGTGATCCGGGGCTCGATCACGTGCTTGAGCTTGACGTACGGGCCCACCTTCGCATCGAAGATCCGGGAGAAGGAGGGGCCGATGAGCTGGGCGCCCCAGATGCTGACGTTGCGCGTCAGCGTGTCGCCGCTGAACGCGCTGCCGGTGGCGGCCACCTGGGCCGAGTTGGTCTCCAGGCTGTCACCGTACCAGGTCAGGCGTTGACCGGCGTTGAGGGTGAGCGAGAGCCAGGGCGCCGGCTGGAGCGGGTAGGAGAGCTGGGGATAGAGGTCCAGGCGGGTGTAGTCGGCATGGTAGGTGTTCGAGCGGTCCACCGAGAGCAAGCCGGCCGAGCTGTCGAGCGTGAGGTAGAGGGGCGCGTCCCAGAGGCCGGTCTGGAGAATCGGCGTGGAGCGCAGGTTGTAGTCGAGCTCCGGCAGGCGCCGGTCGGTGTTGATCCGGCTACCGCTGAAGGTCTCTCGGTTGGTTACCTGGAAGTTGACCAGGTGGGTTCCCCAGTTGCCGGTGAGGAAGGCCTTCGACTCCTGGAACCGGGCGCTGTTGAGATTGAAGTCCCGCTCGAAGTCCTGGAAGAACTGGAAGTCGGAGTACTCGGTCCAGTCGACGACCCCCCGCAGGCCGAGCGGCAGGTCGTTGGACTCGTGCTCGAGCTGGGCCTTCCAGCGCACCCGGTTCTGCTCCTGGTCCTGGATGGCATAGGACTGGAGCTTGCCCTTCGTTCCCTCGGTCGGCTGGTAGCGGAGCTCGTCGCCGAGGCCCACGTACCCTTTGGAGTACCCGTCCAGGAAGACCGTCGTGTCGTAGCTCCGGCCCAGGGGCTGGAAGTAGGCGAGGCCGAGATAGCTGCCGCGCCGCTGGCTCCAGCCGATGTTCGGCACCAGGAGCCCGGCCGAGCGCTCGCGCTTGGTCGGCCAGACGATATAGGGCGTGTAGAGCACCGGCAGCTTCTTGATCCGCATGCGGGCGTTCTTGACGTGGGCGTAGCCCTCCACCTCGACCCGGGCCTGCCCGAGGCGGAAGCTCCAGTCGGGGGTCTTCTGGTCGCATGAGGTGAAGACGCCGTCGGTGACCGTGTAGACGTCGTCGCCGACCTTGGCGATCTCGCGCCCCGAGAAGTAGTAGTCCGGATCGACGAAGGCGGTCGCCTCGCTCAGGGAGCCGGTCTTCGTGTCGAGGTCGAAGGTCAGGGTCTTGCCGGCGAGGCGCCGCGGCCCCTGGTCGAGGACCACGTTCCCCTCCGCCGTGACCTTGCGGGTGTGGAGGTCGACCTCCGCCCGGTCCGCGGTCAGCTTGAGGTCCTTGTAGTGCACCTCGACCTCGCCGGTCAGCACGGCGTAGTCCTGGCGCTGGAACTCGAGGGAGCCGGCGTCGCCGGTGACCGTGCCCTTGCCGTCCTCGAGCTGCAGGGTGAACTGGATGCGGTTCGGGTTCGGCGGTTTCGCCTCCGCCGGCGGAGCCGGGGTCTGGCCCGGGGGCGCGGCGGCTTCCCCGGGGGTCGCCGTCGCGCCGGGGGCGGGCTCGGGGGCCGGCGCCGGAGCTCCGGGAGCCGGCTCGGCGGGGACCGGCGGCTGGGGGGCGGGAGCCGCCGGCTGCGGCTCGGGCGGCGGCTCCGCCTCCTGGGCGCCGGCGGGGAGCCCCGCGAGGAGCGCCACGAGGAGTGCCGTTGCCAGGACGCTGTGCGGCTTGCGGGGCGGAGGGGTGAAGTTCACGAGTCGCGTCGCCTCGGACCGGTCGCTCGTAGGAGTATCCGACTGTCGGAGGCTCTTAGTCTATGCGCTCCACGACCAGAGAGGTGGCCTCACCCCCTCCGATGCAGATCGCCGCGCACCCCAGCCGGGCGTCCCGCTGCTTCAGGGCGTTCAGGAGGGTGACCACGATCCGGGCGCCGGACGCTCCGATCGGGTGACCGAGGGCGACCGCTCCGCCGTTCACGTTGACCCGCTCGGGGTCGAGGTCGTGGTCCTTGATGAACGCCATCGCGACCACCGCGAAGGCCTCGTTGACCTCCCAGAGGTCGATGTCCGAAGCCGTCAGCCCGGCGCGCTCGAGCACGCCGCGGGCGGCGGCGACCGGCGCGGTGGTGAACCACTCGGGCTTCTGGGCGACGGAGTGATGGGCGAGGATCCGGGCCAGGGGCTTCTTGCCCAGCGACCGGGCGTGCTCGGCGGTGGTGAGGACCAGGGCGGCGGCGCCGTCGTTGATCTTGCTGGCGTTGGCCGCGGTGACCGTGCCCTCCTTGTCGAAGGCGGGCTTGAGGCTCGACATCCGGTCGAGGTCCACCCGGAAGGGCTCTTCGTCCCGCGCCACGGTCTCGCTGGCGCCCTTGCGCTTCGGCACCTCGACCGGCACGATCTCGTCGGCGAAGCGGCCCGTCTCGGTGGCCTCGCGGGCCCGGTCGTAGCTGTCGCGGGCGAAGGCGTCCTGGGCTTCGCGGCTGAAGCCGTACTCGCGCACGCAGAGCTCGGCGCAGTTGCCCATGTGGACGTCGTTGTACGGGTCCCAGAGGCCGTCGAAGATCATCGAGTCGAGCAGCTTGCCGTGGCCGAGACGCAGGCCGTCGCGCACTCCGGCCGCCAGGTAGGGGGCCTGGCTCATGCTCTCCATGCCGCCGGCGGCGACGATCTGGTAGTCGCCGCAGCGCAGGTCGTTGGCGGCGATCATCAGGGTACGCATGCCGGAGCCGCAGACCTTGTTCAGGGTGATGGCGCCCGTCGACTCCGGGCAGCCGGCGCCGAGCGTCGCCTGGCGAGCCGGGGCCTGGCCCTGGCCGGCGGTGAGGACGCAGCCCATGTTGACCTGATCGACGTCGCCCGGTTCGAGGCCGGCGCGCTCGATGGCGGCGGCCAGCGCACGGGCGCCGAGCTGGTGGGCGGGAAGCGCCGAAAAGACGCCCTGGAAGGAACCGATGGGCGTGCGAGCGGCGCTGAGGATGACGATGTCGTCCATGTGGTTGGCTCCTCGATGAGGTAGGACGGGGAGGCGGAAAACGGCGTCCGGAGAGGGCTTTCCGGACCGGTAGATCGTAACACACGGGCTGGGGCCGGGCCGAGGGCTCCCGCCGGGAGGAACAGCGCGAGCCGGTCGGACTTTGGCGTGCATGGGCTCGCGCTTCGGCTCGGACCGCGCTCGGCCAGCTCGAACGCCAAAGAGCTGTAGAGCGCGCGGTCCTCGACGTCCTCCGGGCGGGAGCCCTCGGCCCTCCGGGGGTCGGATACCGGGCGGTCGGCACCCGACCCTGGCTGGGCCGGTTCGTTCGTCGGTGTCCTCCGGCGCGTCGGGGGTGGTGAGGGGAATCGGCGGCGTCGGACTCCGAAGCGCTCCCTCCGGCCCTCCGAGGGTGCGGCAAGGAATCGGCGGCGTCGGACTCAAACACTCCCTCCGCCCTCCGAGGGTGCGGCAAGGAATCGGCGGCGGCGGACTCGAACACTCCCTCCGCCCTCCGAGGGTGCGGCAAGGAATCGGCGGCGGCGGACTCCTCTTCTTTCTTGTCATTCCGAGCGGAAGGCCGCTTGCGGCCTGGAGTCGAGGAATCTCGACGCGGACCTTGCAGCCGACTCGCCCTCCCCGCCGGAGCCATTCCGCTAGAGTGCCCACATGGCCTCCATCTCGCTCCCTTCGGGCCGGCTCCTGGGCATCGACTACGGCTCGAAGCGGGTCGGGCTGGCGATCTCCGACCCGGAGGGGCGCTTCGCCCTGCCGCTGGGCGTCGTGGCGCGCAAAGACGACCGGGGGGTGGCGCGACGGATCGCGGCGATCGCTGCGGCAGAGGGGGTCACGGGCCTGGTCCTCGGGGAGCCGCGTCGGCTCGACGGCACGCGGGGCGACGCGGCCGCGCGGGTGGCGCGGTTCGCCCGGCGTCTGGAGGCGACCACCGGTCTACCGGTCGAGCGGGTGGACGAGAGCCTGACCAGCGTCGAAGCCGAGCGCCGGTTGCGGGCCGCCGGAGTCGAGCCGGACGCCGAGAGCGGCCGGGTCGACGCGGTGGCGGCACAGATTCTGCTTCAGGAGGTGCTCGACCGACGCCGCGGCCCCGGCGGCGCCGTCGGCTAAGATTTCCGATCCCGGGGCTCCGCTCCTCACCGCGGAGCGCGCTCGGACCTTCCTCATGCGATTCCTCAAGGCCATCGGCTGCCTCATTCTCGTCGTCGCGCTGGCGGCGGCGGCCGGCGGGTGGTGGGCCTGGACCACCCTCCACCGGCAGCTGGGACCGGGGGAGCGCACCCTGTTGATCGAGCCGGGCACCGACGCCGGGAGCATCCTCGTGCGGCTGGAGAAGGAGGGCCTGATCCCCGACGCCCGGCTCGCCCGCGCGTACCTGGTCTACGGCCTGAGCGATCCGCCGCTCAAGGCGGGGGAGTACAGGTTCGACGACCCGCTGTCCACCGTCGAGGTGCTCGACAAGCTGATCCGGGGAGACGTGGTCCTTCACCAGGTGACGGTCGTCGAGGGGCTGACCCTCGAGGAGACCGCCGACACGCTGGCCCAGGCCGGCTTCGGCGAGCGGGAGGCGTTCCTCCGGGAGATGCGGGACCCGCTTCTCATCGCCGACCTCGACCCCGGGGCCGCGGACCTCGAGGGCTACCTCTTCCCGGAGACCTACTCCTTCACCCGCGGGGCGAGCGAGGCAGAGATCGTGGCCACCCTGGTGCGCACCTTCCGCGACCGGTTCGAGGCCCGGGTCCGGCCGCTCGTCGCGAGGAGCTCCGGAGGCTCCACCGGTCCGGCGCCGGGAGACCGGGCGGAGAGCGCCCTGGCCGCCGACGCCCTGAGCCTGGAGCGGGTCACCTCCGGCGAGGTCCGCCCGCCGGACGAGCCGGTCGTGCCCCTGGACCCGGAGCGGACCCGCCACCGCGCTCTCACCGTGCGCCAGCTCGTCACCTTGGCGAGCATCGTCGAGAAGGAGGCCCGGGTGGACGCCGAGCGCCCGTTGATCGCCTCGGTCTACCGCAACCGCCTGGCGGCGGGGATGGGGCTCTACGCCGACCCCACGGTGATCTACGCCCTGAAGCTCCGGGGGACCTGGAACGGCAACCTGACGCGCGAAGACCTGAAGCTCGACTCGCCCTACAACACCTACCGCTACGGCGGTCTGCCTCCGGGCCCCATCGCCTCCCCGGGCCTGGAGAGCCTCGAGGCCGCGGCCGCGCCGGCCGACACGGCCTACCTGTACTTCGTCAGCCGCAACGACGGCACGCACGTCTTTTCCAAGAGCCTGGCCGAGCACAACGCCAACGTCCGGCGCTGGCAGAAGCGCTACTGGCGCGAGCGCTGGGCCGAGGAAAGGAAGGAGAAGCAGAACCACCCCAATTGACAGGCTGCGAGCCGCGGGTGTATCAAAGGGGTTACGATCCGAAACTTGACGCCGACCGTGCGACGCCTGGCGAGTCTCTAGTCGTCTCACGGGGATGAAGTCGTGACGAACGAGCCTGGTTTCTTGTTGGCGAACAGAGCGGGAGGGGGTGTCCCCTTCCCCCCCTCGGGGT
>CAZIIB010000009.1:0-20739 GCA_964539125.1 uncultured Thermoanaerobaculia bacterium
TCGCCGTGGCGAGCGGCAAGGGCGGCGTCGGCAAGTCCACCGTCGCCGCCAACCTGGCGGTCACCCTGGCCTCGCTGGGCCACCAGGTGGGGATCCTCGACTCCGACATCTACGGGCCGTCGATGCCCATGATGTTCGGAATCACCGAGCGGCCCCGAATCGAGGGCAACCTGGTGATCCCCTTCCAGCGCTACGGGGTCAAGGTGATGTCGCTCGGCTTCATCGTGGACACGGACACCCCGGTGATCTGGCGCGGCCCGATGGTGATGAAGGCGATCGAGCAGATGCTCGGCGACGTGGAGTGGGGCCGGCTCGACTTCATGATCGTCGACATGCCGCCGGGCACCGGCGACGCCCAGCTCACCATCACCCAGAAAGTGCCGCTGTCGGGGGCGGTCATCGTGACCACCCCCCAGGACGTGGCGTTGATCGACGCTCGCAAGGGCCTCGCGATGTTCCGCAAGGTCAACGTGCCAGTGGTGGGAATCGTCGAGAACATGGGCACCTTCGTCTGCCCCCACTGCGGCGAGACGACCGACATCTTCAAGAAGGGCGGCGGGGAGCGGACCGCGGAGCTGCTGCAGACCGCCTTCCTCGGGTCGATCCCCCTCGATCCGGAGATCGTCGTGGGCGGTGACCAGGGCAAGCCGATCGTCGTCTCGCAACCCGAGGGCGCTCACGCCGAGGCCTTCCGCAGGGTCGCCCGGGAAGTCGTCGACGAGGTGGCCCGGCGGTCGGCCGAGCGGCCCAAGATGTCCATCGTCTGAGCCTCGTCGTCCCCATTTCCGATCGAGGCCCCGTCGAACCCGATCCTTCCTCCGCCGTGACCGCACGAGCTGCGCCCGATCCTGGTACGGCCCTGGTGGCCGACGCTCACCTCGGCGGGCCGGGCGGCGCCGCCGAGCCCCTGATCCGGCAGCTCGAGGCTCTGCCGGAGGCGGGCTGCAGCCACTTGGTGCTCCTCGGCGACCTGTTCCAGATCTGGATCGGCGACCGGCGCTACGAGACCCCGGACATCGTCCGGGTCGCGGAGACCCTCGCCCGCCTGCGCGCCACCGGCATCCGGGTGGACTACGTGGAGGGCAACCGGGACTTCTTCCTCGCCGGCAGCCTCTACGGCCCGGCGTTCGACCGGGTGGGGCGCGAGGTCGCCTTCGAGGCGGGCGGCCGGCGCTACCTGGCGGTCCACGGAGACGGCCTCGATCGCCGCGACTGGAAGTACCGCTTCTGGCGGGCGGTCTCGAAGAGCGCGCCGAGCCGCTTCGCGGCCCGCCACACCCCGCGACGGATCGCCGGCAACCTGGTCCGCGGCACCGAGCAGAAGCTCTCCGAGACCAACCAGGAGCACAAGCGGAGCATCCCGGAAGAGGCGCTCCGCGCCTACGGGGAGCGCCGGCTCGCCGAAGGTCACGACGTGATGCTCCTGGGCCACTTCCACGAGAGCCGGACCCTGACGCTCCCCGGCGGCGAGGTCCGCCTGGTCGACGCCTGGTTCAACAGCCGCCGAATCGAGTGGCTGGACTGATCGAATGGCCGGGCGAAGAGGGCTCGGCTCGCGACGGACGGAGATGTCGTCACAGGCTCACAGACCTTCTCGTGGCCGGCTGGTGCCATCCGGTCGCGTGGCGCGGGGGAAGCTCGCCCCACCTTCGTCGAAGAGCGTCACCCACCGCTACCTGAACCTCGCCCTGCTCGCCGGCCGTCCCGTGAGCGTGGAGCGACCGCTCCTGGCCGAGGACACGCGGCTCTTCCTCGGGGCCCTCGACCGCCTCGGATGGCGGGTCGAGGCCTCGGCGGACGCCGCGCGCCTCGTTCCGCCTTCGGAGCCGGTGCGCGAGGCGGCGCTCGATTGCGGCAACGCCGGCACCCTCTTACGGTTCCTCACCGCGAGCCTCGCCACCCTGCCCGGGACCTGGCGTCTCGACGGCACGCCGCGGCTCCGGGAGCGTCCCGTGGCCCCGCTGCTCGCGGCGCTCCGGAGCCTCGGAGCGGAGATCGCGTGCCTCGGGACGGAGGGCTTCGCCCCCCTGGTGATCCGAGGGGGGAGCCTGCGGGGCGGGCGCGCGGTCGTGGCCGCCGGCGAGTCGAGCCAGTACCTGTCGGCCTTGTTGATGGCGAGCCTCCGGGCGCCCGAGGAGACCGTCCTCGAAGTCGCCTCCCTGACCTCCGCTCCCTACGTGGAGCTCACGCGCCAGGCGATTCGGCGGTTCGTGCCGCCGAACGATGGGGGCACCGACCCGGTGAGCGGCGGCCCCGGAAGGCTCGCGGTGTCGCCTTGCCGCCTCGAGCCGCCTGCCGGATTGCGCGTGGAGACCGATCTTTCGGCCGCCTGCTACCCGGCGGCGGCCGCGGCCCTTACCGGCGGCCGGGTGGTCCTCGCCGGCGTCCGGCGGGACTCGGCCCAGGGCGACCGGGGCTTCTTCGACCTCCTCGCCCGGATGGGGGCTCGGGTCACCTGGACGGACGACGGGGTGGTGGTCGCGGGAGGCGAGCTGGTGGGCCTCGAAGCCGACCTCTCGGGGATGCCCGACCAGGTGCCGACGCTTGCGGCCTTGGCGCCGTTTGCCAGCGGGACCACACGTATCTATAATGTTTCGCACTTGCGGATCAAAGAAAGCGACCGATTACGGGCCATGGCCGAGGGGTTGGGCCTCTTGGGCTTCGCCGTCGAGGAGCTGCCCGACGGCCTGGTGGTCACCGGCGGCGGATCCGGAGGCGGGCCCCGGAAGACCGGCCCGGAAGGCGGCGAGGTACGGGTGGTCGACCCGCACGGCGACCACCGCATCGCCATGAGCCTGGCCCTCGTGGGCCTGCGCCGTCCCGGCGTGGTGGTAGCCGATCCGGGAGTGGTCGCGAAGTCGTACCCCGCCTTCTGGGGGGACCTGGAGAGCCTGCTCGCCGGCGACTGACGATCCGCTCGCTGCCGCGGGAGGACCGAGCGCCGCCGGTAGGCGACTCGGTGGCCTTCCCGGCCGTCACCGCGGATCGCATCATGAGTCGACTTGCCGACCACCTGAGCCACCCGGCCTTGGAGCTCACCCCCGTCGCCGCCCTCGGCGAGGCCCGGCTGAGGGACCGGGAGAAGGTGGGCGTGGTCCTCCAAGGCGCGGCGCTCCTCTCCCACCTGGACGCCGCCGGCTGGTACCTCGAGCGGGGCTGGATCGGAGCCGGCGTCGGGACGGGAGGCGAGCTCTGCGGTGTCGCCGCGGTGCCTGGCCGTCGGCGAGTGCTCTGCCAGAAGCGGCTCGCCGAGCTCGTCGAGGCGCTCTTCGGGTCCGGAGCGGAGGTGGCGGGCCGCGGTGCGGCGCGGCGGGTCCTGCGCATCCTCCTCGACCGGTGGCGCCAGTCCCTCGCTCCGGCGATACCGGACCGGGTGGTGAGAGAGATCCTGGAGGAGGCGTCCTTCCTCTGGGACCGAGACCTGGGCACTGCCCGGGCGGCCCTCGCGGCCGAGGTGGTTCGGAGCGGCGAGCGGTCGGCCCGCGTGGCCGGCGCCCCGATCCAAGCCCTCCACCTGGTGAACGGTCACCGCGTCGACGGCTTGCGCCGGCGGCTGGCCGGTCCCGACGCGCGCGACTTGTGGGACGGCCGTCGTCCCGGGGATCCTCGCGCTCTGGCGGCCGCGGGGCGCTGGCGCGGGGCGGTCGCCGCCTGGAGCCGGCATCCGCCCGAGACCGCCGGCGACCGGCTGGCCCAGGGCGAGGCCTTGCTCTCGCTGGGGCGTTTCGCCAGCAGCGTCGCCGTGCTCGACGAGGTCCGGACCGGTGCGGAGGATCCCGCGTTGCGCCTGCGCGCCGAGGCCCTTCGGCTCGAGGCCCGGCTGCTCCTGGGAGAGACCGGCGCCGTGCGCCGGCGCCTGGGCCAGCTCGCCCGCGAGGATCTGCCGCCGCAAATGGTGGCGCCGCTGGCCGAGGTCGCGGTCCGCGCCCACGCTCAGCAGAACGGTTTGGCGCGCGCCCTCGCCTGGATCCACCGGGCCCTGCGCGAGAGCCGGGGAGCGGACCGGTGGCACGCCGAGCTGGTGGCGGCCGTCGGAGCGTGGGATCGGGGAGATCTCGAGGCGATGGCGGGGCACCTGGAAGCGGCCCGGCCGGCGCTCGAGGAGCCGGGCCGCTCCGACCTCGCCTGGCGCTGGCACCACGCCGCCGGTCTCGCGGCCATGGCGGCGAACCGGGGGGCCGAGATGGTCGACCACCTGAGCCGGGCACTCGTCGTCGATCGGCGCGCCCTGCGCCGACACGAGGCCGGCGGGCTGTGGAGCGACCTCGGGATCGGGCGCGCCCGATCCGGCGATCTCGCGGGTGCGGAGCGCGCCTTCCTCCACGCCCAGCGCCTCCACGCCGGTTGCGACGGCCCCCGGCGCACGACCCTCACGCTCTACAACCTGGCCGAAGTCCGGTTGCGCCGGGGGCGGACGGCGGGCGTCGAGGAGATCATCGAGCGCTCGATCGTGGAGAACCGGCGAAGCGGCAACGTCCGGGGTCTGGTCCAGGACCTGGCGCTGGCGGCTCGCTACGAGCTGGTCCTGGGGCGGCCGGAGGCCGCCCTGCGCCGGACGGAGGAGGCCATGGAGCTGCTGGAAAGAAAGCGGCTCGACTGGCACCGCGGAGAGCTGCGCCTCTTCGAGGCGCGGGCTCTGGGATGGCTCGACCGTGCGGAGGAGGCGGCCCAGGCTCTCGAAGAGGTGGCTCCCGAAGCCCTCGGTTAGCTCGAGTCCGAAGAACGGCCCGCCCTCTTCGCCCTGGCCGGGAAGGCGGACGACGCGTCCGCCGCCGCTCGCGGTACGCCCTGGGCCGGCCTTTGGCGGGAGCTCGTCGGCCGTCATGAGGCGCCGGTCGACCTGTGGCGATTCCTCGCCGAGCTCGAGCCCTACCGGGCGGCCCGCGTGGTCTTCGACGCCGAGCGGCTGCGCCCCGGAGTCGCACCCGGGCCCTGGCGCCGCCGGGCGGTGGCCGCCTTCCGCCGGCTAGGGGCCGCCTGGTGCGCCGAACGGCTCGAGCTGGGAGCGTCCGATCCCTGGCGCGCCCTGACCCGCTACCTGGACTCGGGTGTCGGCGAGCTCCCGGCGCTGCGCCGGATGTTCGAGGACGCCGGCTACCCCGAGGTGCGCATCGAGTGGCGTCCGCCGGGAGCCACCGGGGCGGACGTCGAGATCCTGATCGGAGGCCCGGGCGGAAGCGAGGAGATCGCGACGCCGCTCGCGGACGGTCTCCTGACCCTCCGGGCCGACGGGCTGGATACGACTCTGAGAGCTCTGCTCGCAGTCGCCCTCCGGGACCTGGGCCGCCACTGCGCGAGCGGCCCGCGGTACGGAGTCGCCGCCCGGGAAGGGGCGCGCCGGCCGGCGGGCGCCGGCGGTCTGGTAGGCGAGAGCCCGGGTCTCCGCGCGGCCGTCGAGCGGGTTGAGCGGCTGGCGCCCAGCGACGTGCCGCTCCTGATCCTCGGGGAGAGCGGCACGGGCAAGGAGCTCGTCGCGCGCCACGTCCACCGGTGCAGCCCGCGCTCGCAGGCGTCGTTCGTCGCCGTCAACTGCGCCGCCCTCGGCGAGACCCTGCTGCTCTCCGACCTCTTCGGTCACGTCCGCGGCTCCTTCACCGGCGCCGATCGGGACCGTGCGGGGGTCTTCGAGACCGCGGCCGGAGGCACCGTCTTTCTCGACGAGATCGGCGACCTTCCGGTCTCGGCCCAGGGAATGCTCCTGCGGGTGCTCCAGGAGGGCGAGGTCCGGCGGGTGGGCGAGAGCCTGTCGCGCGAGGTCGATGCCCGGGTTGTCGCCGCCACCCATCGCGACCTGGACCGCATGGTCGAGGAGGGGAGCTTCCGGCAGGACCTCTACTTCCGGCTCGACGTGGCGCGGATCGAGCTCCCGCCGCTTCGCGAGCGGGGGCGCGACGTCCTGCTCCTGGCCGACGAGCTTCTGGCGAAGCGGCACGAGGAGGCGCCTCGCCTCTCGAGCGCCGCCCGGCGGATCCTGATGGCCCACTCCTGGCCGGGCAACGTGCGCGAGCTCGAGAACGTGCTCTCGGTGGCGGCGGCCCTGGCGGGCGACGGCCCCATCGAGCCCGAGCACCTGGAGCTTTCCGGGGGCTCTCCCGGCGCAGGGGGTGCGCCGTCGAACGCGGGGTCGGGGACGATTGCCGGGCCGGAGCCCGCTGGACGCGACGGGGGCGGCGACTACCACGCGCTGGTCGAGGCGTTCCGCCGGCGTCTCGTGGAGGAGGCCCTGGAGGCCGCGGGAGGCAACAAGGCCGAGGCCGCCCGCCGCCTCGGCCTCACCCGCCAGGCCCTGTCGTACCTCGTCCGGAAGCTGGGACTGTCGTAGCCCGAAACACTCGTCCCACGCGCTCGGCGATGCGCTCGAGGCCGCGGACGTCGTCGGTCGTGAACGCCGCCGGCTGGTGGGAGTCGAGGTCGAAGACGGCGACCAGCCCGCCCGTCGGGTCGAGCACCGGCACCACCACCTCCGAGCGGGCCGCTGCGTCGCAGGCGATGTGCCCGGGAAAGGCCTCGACGTCGGGCACGAGCTGGCTCGTGCGCTCGCGGGCGGCGGCGCCGCAGACGCCCCGTTCAAACGGAATCTCCAGACATCCCACGGGCCCCTGGTACGGCCCGACCCGCAGCCGGCCGGGGCCGACGACGCGGTAGAAACCGGTCCAGCTCGCATAGGGGAGGCGCAGATGAACCACCGAGGCGACCGTCGCCATGGCGGTGATCGGATCGTCGAGCCCTTCGAGGAGCGATTCGATCTCCTGGAGGGCGAGCCGATAGGTTTCCTGCCGTTCGAGGTGGTCCATGGAAGGAGGATTCTACCGCCGGTCGAGCGGCTCCCGAGAGCCTCCGCGCCCCGTCTTTCCCCGTCACTCGGCCTGAAGTCGCGAGGTTCCGAAGAAGAAAATCTTCCTCGCCGAAGTTGACTTCTATCGAACTGTTTTTATAATGGTTGGTGATTCTTGGGAAATGAAACCCCAAACTCTGACGATACGATGGTTTGACAGGAGGCGGTGAACATGGCGGAGGATACAGTGCGCAAAGCGAGTGACGAAGGCGCGGGTGGCAAGAAGAAGGCGCTCTACACCTTGACCCAGGTATCGAACAAGACGAGCATTTCGATGCCCACCCTCCAACGCTACAAGAAGAACTATCAGGACCGGATCCCCTCGGTAGGCAAGGGGCGGAAGCAGCGCTACCCCGAGGAGGCCCTCGAGGTCTTCCAGCAGATCAAGAAAGAGAACGTGAAACGGCGTGGCCGGCCGCCCAAGAAGGCGTCTGCTGCGGGCGGCGCGAAGCGGGGCCGCCCGGCGAAGAAGCGCGCCGCGCGGGGCAAGGGGAAGGAAGGGCTCTTGACCTTGACCAAGATCGCCGAGGAGACGGGGATCTCCTACCCCACCCTGGTCCGCTATGTGAAGCTTTACGGCGGCCGCATTCCTCACGAAGGCAAGGGGCGCTCCCGGCGCTACCACCCCGAGGCGATCGAGGTCTTCAAGCAGATCCGCAGCGAGAGCCCGCGGGGGCGGCGCAAGAAGAAGGCGGCCGGATCGAAGGCGGTGGCGTCCGCGCCGCGGGCGCGCGCAAGGGCTGGGACCTCGGACGCCTCGTTGGGCCGCAGGGTCCAGTCCCTCGAGAGCGCCCAGGCGAATCTGGAGCGGCAGATCAAGGAGCTGATCAAGCAGCTCAAGAAGCCGCTCAAGGTGACGATCAATAGGTAGCGGGCTCGCCTTGCCTCGAAGCAGGGGTCCGTTGGAGCGGCGGAGCGCGGCTCGCAAGATTCCGCGCTCGCCGCTGGTCTGATGCAAAGCGCCTTGGGTGCGACCGGTTGGGATTGATCGGATCTCCCCCCCGCAACCCCTCGATCCCCTTCCCACCCCCGAAGGGGGGAAGGGGACGCCCCCTCCCGTGGCTTCGGGAGAGGGTCTCGGCTTGTCAGGAGGTCATGGTTCGAGGTGGTCCCAGCCGGTCTCGGGCCAGGGATGCGGCGAGCCGTCGCGGACGAGGACCGGCTCGCCGCCTTGCGTCACCTCACCGATCTCCGTGCAGCCGAAGTCGTCGGGTGGCGCTTCGTCCGGCGGCAGGCTGAAGAGCAGGACGTAGTCTTCTCCCCCGGCGAGCGCCAGGTCGATCGGGTCCCGCCCGAGGGCGTCGCAGAGCGCGCCGAACCCCTCGGCGAGCGGGAGCGTCTCGGCCTCAACCCGGGCTCCGACCTCGCTCGCCGCCGCCAGCCGGGGCAGGTCGCGGGCCAGACCGTCGGAGAGATCCATCGCCGCCGCCCTCGCCCGCCCGGCGAGCCAGCGCCCCAGGGCGAGCTGGGCGCGGGGCCGCAGGTGACGTTCGACCGCGCGGCGGGCCGCCCGTGCGAGCGCCGGCGGGCGCCCGAGACCTTCCGGCAGAGGGGCCGCGTCCGAGGTGAGCCGGGCTCCACGTGCCGCGAGGAGTCGCCCGGCTCCCGATTCGCCGAGCGTTCCTCCGACCCACAGCCGGTCCCCGGCCCGAGCGTCCCGGCGGTGAAGACCGCGGGCTCCGGGCGGCAGCGGGGCGAGGAGAGTGAGGGTGGCGGCGAGCGTGGGGCTCCTCGCCAGGTCGCCGCCGGCGAGGCGGACCCCGGTCGCGGCGCACTCGTCGAGCAGGGCGGCGAAGAAGGAGTGGTGGTCGAACCCTTCCGGCGTCGAAAGGGCGACCAGGGCATAGGCCGGCGCCGCGCCGCCCGCCGCGTCGGAAAGGCCGCCGCTCGCGGCCAGGTCCGAGAGGTTGACCTGGAGGAGACGGCGGGCGAGGATCGAGGGCTCGAGACCGGCGGGGAAGTGAACGCCTTCGATCTGCGAGTCGACGGTCGCTCGCCAGGAGCCGTCGGTGGGCGGCAGGAAGGCCGTGTCGTCGCCCAGCAGCTCCGTGCCCGGCTGTTTCCGGAGCCAGGCCAGGAGCCGGTCCTCTCCCCCGGCCCCCATCTCAGGCGGGAGTCGCTCCGGCCGCCGCCTTGCGCCGGTCCTTGCCGCGGGCGGACGATCGCGCGGGTGCGAGCAGGGCGAGCTCGACGACCTCGTCCACCGAGTCGACGAGGTCGAAGGTCAGCCCCTCCTTCAGGTGCTCGGGGATCTCGGTCAGGTCGCGCTCGTTCAGGCGGGGCAGGATCACCGACGAGATCCCCGCACCGCGAGCGGCCAGGACCTTCTCCTTCAACCCGCCGATGGGCAGCACGTCGCCGCGCAGGGTGATCTCGCCGGTCATGGCGACGCGCCGGTTCACCGGCCGGCTGGTGAGCACCGACAGGAGCGCGGCGGCGATGGTGATGCCCGCCGAGGGACCGTCCTTGGGTACCGAGCCGGCCGGCACGTGGATGTGGATGTCGTGCTCGGAGAAGAACCGTCGTCGCTCCGCCGGGATCCGCTTCGAGCTCTCGGCCCAGGCGCGGGCGAAGGAGAGCGCAGCCTGGCCCGACTCCTTCATCACCTCTCCGAGCTGGCCGGTCAGCCGGAGCTTGCCCTCGCCCTCGACCGCCACCACCTCGATGAACATCAAGTCGCCGCCGGCGGCGGTCCAGGCGAGGCCGGTGGCCACGCCGACGCGGTCGCGATCCAGGAGCTCCTCGGTGAAGTGACGGGCCGGCCCGAGTAGCTCGGCCACCCTCTCGGTGTCCACCACCAGGGGTGCGGGCCCCGCCCCGTCGGCGTCCTTCGCGACCTCGCCCCGGGCCACCCGTACCGCCACCTTGCGGAAGATGGAGGCGAGCTCGCGTTCCAGGTTTCGCAGGCCCGCCTCCTTGGTGTAGCGGGCGATGATCTCGCTCAAGGCATCGTCGAAGATCTCCACGTTCTCGGGACCGATGCCGTTCGCCTCGAGCTGCTTGGGGATCAGGTGGCGGCGGGCGATGATCCGCTTCTCCTCCTCGGTGTAGCCGGAGAGGCGCAAGATCTCCATGCGGTCACGAAAGGCGGGCTGGATCGGCTCGAGGAGATTCGCCGTGGCGATGAAGAGCACTCGGGACAAGTCGTACTCGACGCCCAGGTAGTGGTCCCGGAAGGTGGCGTTCTGCTCCGGGTCGAGGACCTCGAGGAGCGCCGAGGACGGGTCGCCCCGGAAGTCCGAGCCGATCTTGTCGATCTCGTCGAGCATGAAGACCGGGTTCGAGGTGCCCGCCTGCTGAATGCCCTGGAGGATCCTGCCCGGCAGCGCCCCGACGTAGGTTCGCCGGTGCCCCCGGACCTCCGCCTCGTCCCGCACCCCGCCGAGGGAGATCCGGACGAACCGGCGGCCGACGGCCCGTGCGATCGAGCGGCCCAGCGAGGTCTTGCCGACTCCCGGCGGGCCGACGAAGCAGAGGATCGGGCCGCGGGTGTCACGCTTGAGCTTGCGGACCGCCAGGTACTCGATGATCCGTTCCTTGACCTTCTCGAGGTCGTAGTGGTCCTCGTCGAGCACCTGCTGGGCGTGGTCGAGGTCCAGGTCGTCGTCCGACAGGGTGTTCCAGGGCAGGCCGGTCAGCCAGTCCAGGTACGTGCGGATGATGGCGCTCTCGGCGCTGTCCGGATGGGTCCGCTCGAGGCGCCGGACCTGCCGGTCGAGCTCTTCGCGGGCCTCTTCGGAGAGCCCCCTCTCCTCGGCCCGCTCCCGGTAGCCGGCGATCTCCTGGGCCAGGTCGTCCCCCTCGCCGAGCTCCTCCTGGATCGCCTTGAGCTGCTGGCGCAGGTAGTACTCGCGCTGGGTGCGGTCCATCTCGCCCCGGGCCTGGGAGGAGATCTCCTGTTGCATGGTGAGCACCTGAACCTCCCGGAGCAGGAGGTCGCTCACCTTCTTCAGCCGCTCGAGCGAGTCGACGGTCTCCAGGATCCGCTGGGCCTCCTCGAGCTTGAGATCGAGATTCGACGCCGCCAGGTCGGCCAGCCGCCCCGGGTCCTCCAGGTTGGCGGCGATGACCATGACCTCGGGCGAGATGTTCTTGCCCAGGGCGGCGGCCCGGTCCAGGCTGTCCTTGACGCTGCGCACCATCGCCTCGGCGGCCAGGCCCTCCTCCTCGCCGGCGCCGACCGGGACCAGGGGCTGCTCCTCGATCCGTTCGATCTTGGCCTGGAGGTAGGGGTGGCTCTGGGACAGGTGCTCGATGCGCACCCGGGCGAGCCCCTGGACCAGGATCCGGATCCGCCCGTCCGGGAGCTTGAGCATGCGCATGATGACCCCGGCGGTGCCGAAGGAGTAGAGGTCCTCCTCGCCCGGTTCCTCCAGCGAGGCGTCGCGCTGGGCGGCCAGGAGGATGATCCGGTTTTCGGCCAGCGCCCGGTCGACCGCCGTGACGCTGGGCTCACGGCTCACCGAGAGGGGCAGGATGATGTACGGGAAGACGACGGTGTCGCGCAGCGGCAGGACCGGCAGCACGTCGGGGATCTTGACCGGCTCCTCCGGAGTGCTCGGCGCGGGATCGGCGCCGGCCCGGGGCTTCGCGCGCTCCTTGACCGGCGGGGGATCGGTGTCGCGTGCGCGGCTCACGGCGACTCCTCGCCGGCCTCGCTGCCGTCGACCACGATGATCCGGCGCCGCTCCCTCTTTTCCTGGACCTTGGGAAACTCGACGATCAGGAGACCGCCGGCCGTCCGGGCGCTGCCGGCGCGGCTGTTGACCGGACGCTGGAGGTCGATGCGCCGCTCGAAGCTACCGTGGAGCCGCTCCACGCGATGAAACCGGGAGGGCCCATCGGGTGGCGGTGGCGGATACTTGCGGCCCTTGAGGGTCACCGTCTCCCCCTGCACCGCCACCTCCAGGTCCTCGGCGCGGATGCCCGGGACCTCGACCAGGATGAGCACCTTGTCCGGCGTCTCCACCACGTCGATGGGCGGCTGCCACTCGCCGGCCCGCGGCTGGCCCGCGGCCAGGTTCAGCGCTTCGTCGAAGAGCCGGTTGAGCTCGCCCTGGAAGCGGGAGATCGAGATCATGTGGTGGGCGGACATGGAAAGGCGGGCTCACCCACGCTGCGGTCACTACGGCTTGGGCGCAAGGGCGATGTTCAAGTGCAGCAGGAGCTTCTCGAGGTTCGCCGTGTCCTCGAGGTCGACCCGCAGGTTGCGCACCGCTTCGACGATCTGCTCGTCGGCGTCTTCGACCTCGAGAGTGACGGAGAAGCGGCGCGCCCGGCGGAAGGCCTGCTCCGGCAGCGTGAGCTGGATGTCCCGGCGAAGCTCGCCGGTACCGTTGCCGCCCGCCGCGTGCCGCGCCGAAGCGGCCTTGGCCGACGGGGGGCCCATCGCCTCCTGACGCAGGCGTTCGAGCTCCTCCAGGACGTTGCGGTTGGAGGTCTTTCGCACCTTCGCTTCGGGCGGCGGCGCGGTCGCCTTGACCTTGGCCCGAGGTCTCGCCGAGTCGCGCGCCGGCGCGCGGGAGTCGGGCGCAGGAGCGGCCCGCGCCGCCGGCGCGTGTCGCGGGGCGGAGCTCGGCTCGGCCGGCTTGGGCTCGGCGGCCTTCGCGGGCGCCCGGACGCTGCTCGCCAGCCGCCCGGCCTCGCCGCCGGAGAGTCGCTTCTTGAGCGACAGCAGGGTGACCTTGGAGATCCCCTTGAGGGTTTCGAAGACCCCTTCGCCCAAGAGGGCCGAGGCTTCGAAGCAGGGCCAGGCCGAGCGGTTGAGCTCCTGGTTGAGCTCGTCGACCGTACAGATGTCATCCAGGTCCCGCTTGTTGAACTGCAGGACCAGCGGGACGTCGGCGAGCCGGAGCCCCATCTCCCCCAGGTTCTGCTCCAGGTTGTTCAGAGAGTCGACGTTCGCCTGGAGCATGGGGCGCTGGGAGTCCGCGACGAAGACGATGCCGTCGACCCCCTTGAGCACCAGCTTGCGGGTGGTGTTGTAGAAGACCTGTCCGGGGACCGTGTAGAGCTGGATGCGAGTGTTGAAGCCGGCGATCTGGCCGACGTCGATGGGGAGGAGGTCGAAAAAGAGGGTCCGGTCGGTCTCGGTCTCGAGGGAGACCATCTCGCCGCGGCACTCGGAGGAGGTCTGGCTGTAGATGTGGTGGAGATTGGTGGTCTTCCCGCAGAGGCCCGGCCCGTAGTAGACGACCTTCGCGGCCATTTGCATCGTGCTGTAATTGAAGAAGACCATGCGCACAGAGCCCCTGGTAAAAGGATAGAAAGACTAGCATTCGCCCCGGGGAGGGTCAAGGAAACCGGCGTCCGAGAGGGCCTCGGACAACCGGCCGGCCGCCGCCTCGCCGCCGGCGGCGAGGCGCGCCGTCTCGAGGGCCAGCCGGACGAAGAGATCGAGGCGCCGCTCTCCCTCGGCACCGGCCGCCGCCAGGGCGCCGATCTCGCGCAGAAAGGTCTCGGCCTCGCCCCGGGCGAGCGGGCCGGTCAAGGCCCGCCGGATCGCCGCCTGCGCCGGGGCGTCGCGGACGCCGCGGCGGGCTTCGGCGAGGGCGCCCTGGGCCAGGCCCAGATATCCCCGGCCGACGGCGTCCGGCAGGCCGAGGCTCGAGGCGAGGGCCGCCGCCGAGGCCACCAGGGTCACCACCCCGCCGGCGGCGACGCTCGCCGCCAGGTGGTAGACCTCCCGGACCCCTTCCGGGATCTCGTGCGCCTCGGCGGCGAAAGCCCGAGCCAGGCGCCGCGCCAGCTCCTGGGCCGGTGGAGCGCCATCGGTGGCGAAGAACACCCCCGCCGCGTCGGCCGGATCGGGGAGCGGCCGGGGAAACGCCTTGAGCGGGTGAAAGGACCCGACGGCCGAGCCCGCCGCCTCGAGCGGCGCGAGCACCGAAGCCCCGAGGCGGCCGGCTGTGTGGAGTGCCACGGTCGCCTGGGGGCGCCGGGCGAGGCGGCGTGCGACCTGCGCGATCGCATCGTCCGGAACCGTGACCAGGAGAAGGCCGCACCCGCCGCTCGAAAGCTCGTCGACGGTCGTGGAGCGCGCACCGAGCCCAGCCAGCGCCGCTCCCGTCCGCTCCGTCGTGCGACCGGCCACCGCCACGAGCTCGGCGCCCCGGGCCACGGCCCAGGACGCCAGGCTCGTTCCGACTCGCCCGGGTCCGACCAGACAGAAGTCGAGCCCCGCCAGCGGCCGAGCCGGCGCGCCGGAAGCTCGCCCGGAAGCAGAGGTCGACACTCGACTAGAATAGCAGCCGGAACCCTTCTTCGTGAGGCGACGAACCGAGCTCCGCGACGCGATGCCCGAACCCCAAAAACAGAGACCGCTCAACCCGCGCGAGCGCGAGGTCCTCCGGGACATCATCTTGATGTACATCCTGAGCGCCGAGCCCGTGAGCTCGCGCGCCATCTCCAAGCACGGTGGGCTCGAGCTCTCGGCGGCCTCGATTCGCAACATCATGGCCGACCTCGAAGATGCCGGCTACCTGCGCCAGCCGCACACTTCCGCCGGGCGGGTCCCCACGGGCGCCGGCTACCACCTGTTCGCCGAGTCGCTCATGGGGTCGCACACCGTTCCCGCGCGGGTGCGCCGGTACATCGACGAGCACCTGCGCGAGACCCCGACCGACGCGGAGGGCCTGGTGGAGGTGACCTCGCACCTGCTCTCGGAGCTCTCCCAGCAGGTGGGCATCGTGGTCACCCCGGCGATCGGCGACACCGTGCTGCGGGCGATCGACTTCGTGCCCCTCTCGGGCTCCCGGGTGCTGGTGGTCGTCGTCTCCGAGAGCGGCTTCGTCGACAACAAGGTGATCGACACCGAGCGGGCGCTGCCGCGCGAGGAGCTGGTGCGGGCGTCGAACTACCTCACCCACAACTTCGGTGGCCTGACCCTGCGCCAGATCCGCGACCGGCTCCTGGTCCTGATGGCGGAGGAGCGCTCACAGGTCGACCAGATCCTCGGGGCCACCCTGGACCTGGCCCGCCGGAGCCTCGACCTGGTGACCAATCGGGAGGTGCTGGTGGACGGCACCTCCACGGTGCTCGCCCACCCCGAGCTCGCCGACGTCCAGCGGGTGCGGCGCCTGATCGAGACCTTCGGCGACAAGGTGAGGTTGGTCCAGATGCTCAACGCCTGCGTTCGGGGGGAAGGGGTGCGCGTGATCATCGGGGAGGACAGCGACCTGACCTCGGAGCTCGACTTCAGCCTGGTGGCGACGCGCTACGGGGTGGGCGACCGGGAGCTGGGGACTCTGGGGATCTTCGGCCCCTCCCGGATGGAATATCAGCGGGTGATCCCCCTGGTTCATTACCTGGGAGAGACCTTGAGCGAGGTCCTCGCCGCGGTGTCGACCGATCCCGGATAGTCGGCGAACACTGGAGTTGTAGGTACAATGACGCGACTTGCTCGAAGCCAGCAGGCCTCTGAGGAGTGTGATGGCAGAAAACGAACGGCGCCTCGACGACGATCTCGCTGACGACTCGGACATCGAGGCGATCGAGCTGGACTCCGACGAGGACGAGGACATCGAGGAAGCGATGCGTCAGGCGGCGGCGGCCGTCGACGACGTGACCCGGGGCGGAGCCCCGCAGGAAGCCGGCGACGACGTGGAGCGCTTGGAGCGGGAGATCGCCGACCTGCGCGACCGCTCGGTTCGGACCCTCGCCGACTTCGACAACTTCCGCAAGCGGGCCGAGCGCGAGCGACAGGAGACCAAACGGTATGCCCTGCTCGAGCCGATGCGCGACCTCCTCGAGGTGGTGGACAACCTGGAGCGGGCGTCGGCGGCCGGCGGTTCGGCGGAGGACCTCAAGCGGGGGCTCGAGATGATCCTGCGCCAGCTCGGAGACTTTCTCCGCCGTTACGGCGTCCACGCCGTCGACGCAGCGGGCGAGCCGTTCGACCCGGCGGTCCACGAAGCCGTGTCGAGCCGGCAGTCCACGGAGGTCACCGAGCCGACGGTGACCGAGGAGTACCAGAAGGGCTACATGCTGCACGACCGCTTGCTCCGCCCCGCGCGAGTCGTCGTGGCGGTTCCCGCCGAGAACGGTGGAGACGGGGTGGACTGAGGCACCCGACCCGTGACCAAGATCATCGGCATCGACCTGGGCACCACCAACAGCTGCGCAGTGGCGATCAACGCCCTGACGCCCGAGGTCCAGACCAACCGGGAGGGCACCCGCACCACGCCGTCGATCGTCGCCTTCACCGAGGACGGGGACCGGCTGGTCGGCCAGATCGCCAAACGGCAGGCGATCACCAACCCCGAGAACACCGTCTTCGCGGTCAAGCGGCTGATCGGTCGGAAGTTCGACGACCCGCAGGTCCAGCGCGCGGCGCAGATCCTCCCCTACCAGCTCGCCCGTGCCGCCAACGGTGACGTGAAGCTCGAGATCCGGGGCCGCGAGTACAGCCCCCAGGAGATCTCGGCCTTCATCCTCGAGGAGATCAAGGAGTTCGTCCAGGAGGCCCTGGGCGAGGAGGTCACCGAGGCGGTGATCACCGTGCCCGCCTACTTCGACGACTCGCAGCGCCAGGCGACCAAGGACGCGGGCAAGATCGCCGGCCTCGAGGTCTCCCGCATCATCAACGAGCCCACCGCCGCGGCACTCGCCTACGGCCTCCAAGAGGGCGCCGGCGACAAGATGATCGCGGTCTACGACCTGGGCGGAGGCACCTTCGACATCTCGATCCTCCAGCTCACCGACGGAGTCTTCGAGGTGCGCTCCACCGCGGGCGACTCCTTCTTGGGAGGCGAGGACTTCGACAACCGGATCATGGACTGGCTGATCGAGGAGTTCCAGCAGGAGACCGGGGTCGACCTGAGGGCCGACCGCATGGCGCTCCAGCGCCTCAAGGAGGCGGCCGAGCGGGCCAAGTGCGAGCTCTCGACCAGCGACACGGCGGACATCAACCTGCCCTTCATCTCGGCCGACGAGAGCGGCCCGCGCCACCTGGCCCGGACTCTGTCGCGGCAGAAGTTCGAGGATCTGATCGGCGACCTGGCCAAGGCGACCGAGGGGCCCTGCCGGGACGCCCTGGAGCAGGCGGGCTTGCGCCCGGACCAGGTCGACGAGGTGCTGCTCGTGGGCGGGCAGACCCGCACGCCCATGATCGCCAAGCTCGTGGAGCAGATCTTCGGGAGCGAGCCGAACCGGCGGATCAACCCGGACGAGGTGGTGGCCATGGGCGCCGCCATCCAGGGTGGTGTGCTCAAGGGCGACATCAAGGACCTGGTGCTCCTCGACGTGACCCCGCTGTCGCTGGGGATCGAGACCCACGGCGGTCTGTTCACGCGCCTGATCGACCGCAACTCGACGATCCCCACCAAGAGCACCCAGATCTTCACCACGGTGGTCGACAACCAGGACACGGTGGAGATCCACGTGCTCCAGGGCGAGCGCGAGTTCGCCAAGGAAAACAAGTCCCTGGGCCGTTTCGAGCTGGTGGGCATCCCGCCCGCGCCTCGCGGCGTGCCCCAGATCGATGTGACCTTCGCCATCGACTCCAACGGCATCGTCAACGTCTCGGCCCGCGACGTCGCCACCGACAAGTCGCAGTCGATCGAGATCTCGCCGGCCGGGGGCCTGTCGACCGACGAGATCGATCGCCTGGTGGTGGAGGCCGAGGAGCACCGGGCCCTCGACCAGGAGCGCAAGGAGCTGCGCCGGCTGAAGAACCGGCTCGAGGGCCTGATCTACACCAACGAGCGGGTCTTCGGCCAGTTCAAGGACCTGCTCGAACCCGAGGAGCAGACCCGGATCCGCGAGTCCCTGCTCCAGGCCCGGATGACCCTCAACGTCGAGGACAAGGCCGAGCTCGAAGCGACGATGTACGATCTCAACGGGATTTCCGCCAAGCTCTCCGACCTCATGCTCAGCCGGGGATAGACACCCCGACCGTCGCCCACGGCTCTCAGGCTGCGATAGCTGCGGCACTGACCCGACCCTCGAATTTCCCACGTTCCTGACGTCATGGCTTCGAAACGCGACTACTACGAGGTGCTGCAAGTTTCCCGTGAGGCGGACGGGTCCACCATCAAGTCCGCCTACCGCAAGCTCGCGGTGCAGTACCACCCGGACCGCAACCCGGGCGACGCCGAAGCCGAGGAGCGCTTCAAGGAGGCCGCCGAGGCCTACGCCGTGCTCTCGGACCCGGAGAAGCGGGCGCGCTACGACCGCTTCGGGCACCAGGGCGTCGGCGGCGCCGCCGGAAGCCCGTTCAGCGGTGGGTTCGACCCCTCCACCTTCGGCGACTTCGCCGACATCCTGGGAGACCTCTTCGGGTTCGGCTTCGGCGGCGGCCGCCGGCGCGGCGGCCGCACCCCGAGCCGCGGCGCCGACCTGCGCTACGACCTGGAGATCGAGTTCGAGGAGGCCGCCTTCGGGGTCGAGAAGAAGCTCAAGATCCCCCGGCTCGAGCGCTGTCCCGAGTGCGCGGGCAGCGGCAGCGCGGGCGATGCGCCGCCCCAGCCCTGCAGCGTCTGCGGCGGCCGCGGGCAGGTCCGCTACACGCAGGGTTTTTTCACCATGGCCCGCACCTGCCCCCAGTGTCGGGGCGAGGGCTACGTGATCCAGGACCCGTGCCCCGAGTGCCGGGGCGAAGGCCTGGTGGAGCGGGAGCGTACGATCGAGGTCAAGATCCCGGCGGGTGTCGACACCGGGGCGCGCCTGCGCCTCCAGGGGGAGGGCGAGCACGGACGGCACGGGGGTCCCGCGGGGGACCTCTACGTGGTCGTGGGGGTCCGGTCGCATGCGACCTTCCGGCGCGAGGGGCCGCACGTCCTCTCGGAGGTGGAGGTCTCCTACCCCCAGGCGGTCCTGGGGGCGACGCTGGAGGTGGCGACGCTCCACGGCGCCGAGACCCTCGAGGTGCCTCCGGGCACCGAGCCCGGCCACCAGTTCCGCCTGCGCGGCAAGGGCATCGAGCGCCTCGATCGCCACGGTCGGGGCGATCACCTGGTGTTCGCGAAGATCGAGGTGCCGCGGGCCCACGATCTCACGGAGGAGCAGGTGGAGCTGCTCCGGAAGCTGGCCGAGATCGAGGGCAAGCCGGTGCGGGAGGGCGTTCTGGACCGGGTCAAGAAGATGTTCCATTGAGGAAGAGGTGTCGGTAACCCAGGCTTCACGCCTTGGCGGGAGGTCCTCGAGCCCACCCTCGGGGGGGAAGGGGACGCCCCCTCCCTGTGTCGTTTGGGAGGGGTGTTTCTCGGCGGGTCGCCGATGACGACTAGGCGGCTCACCTACTTCGTTCCGGCGGAGCGGGAGGAGGAGCTGGTGGCGGTGCTCTGGGAGCTGGGGACCCTCGGGGTGCAGGTGATCGAGGCGGGAGGTGGGGAGCTGCGGCTCGAGGCCTATTTCGACGGGCCGGCGCCGACGGCCGTGGCCGGGATCGAGGCTGCGGAGGTCCGCGAGGTGCCCGCGGAGGACTGGCTCGCCCCCTGGCGCGCCAGGGCGCGGCCGTTCCCGGTCGGCGCACGGCTCTGGCTCGATCCCCGGGAGCCCGGCGCCGTCGGCGAGCCGGCGCCGGCGGGCCGGTCGACGCTCCGCATCCCGGCGCGCGGCGCGTTCGGGACCGGTAGCCATGAGTCGACCCGCCTCGCCCTCGAGCTCCTGGAAAGGCTCGACCTCTCCGGCCGGCGGGTGCTCGACGTGGGCACCGGCACCGGCGTGCTGGCTCTGGCGGCCCTCGCCTTCGGCGCCGGCTCGGCGGTGGGCTTCGACGTCCATCCGGCCGCGCCCTTCCACGCCCGCGAGAACCGCCGTCTCAACCGGCTCGACGAGCAGGGGCCGGCCCTCTTCGCCGGAACCCTCCACGCCCTGCGGTCCGCCCCGCCCGGAGCCCGGGCCGACCGCGGGTTCGATCTCGCCTTGGTCAACCTGATCCCCGAGGTGATCGCCCCCGACCTGGCGCTCCTGCCGGCGCTCCTCGCACCGCGCGCGGAGGCCGTGGTCGCGGGCGCCTTGACGGTCTCCCGCGGGCCGGTGCTTGCCGCGTGGCGCGACCTCGGCTTCCGGCCGGTCTCCGAGCGCACCGCCGGCGAGTGGATCGCGTTCCACCTCAGACGGGACCTGGAGCGCGCGCCGTGACCACGTTGATTCTCCCGCCCGAGCTCTTCGCCGGCGAGCGGGCATCGGTCGAGGGGGAGGCGTACCGTCATCTCTTCCGCGCCCGGCGCCTGGCGGTGGGCGACCGGCTCCGGGTGGTCGACGGCCGGGGTGGAGCGCGCTGGGCGGTGGTCGAGGAGGTCGACCGCCGCCGGGGGTCGCTCCGCCTCCTGGCGCCCGCGCCGTCCAACGACCCGTCCTACCGGCTGGAGCTCCTGGTGGCGACGCCCAAGAGAGAGCGGGCAGGGATGCTGGTGGAGAAGGCGACGGAGGTGGGGGTGGCGGCGATCCGGTTTCTCGCCTGCGAGCGGGGGCCGCGCCAGCTCGGACCGGGGACGCTCGAGCGCCTCGGCCGGGTGGCGGCGGCGGCCCTCGAGCAGTGCGGGGGCGCGCGCCTGCCCGAGGTCAGCGGGGTTCACCACTTCGGCGAGCTGGCCGCGCTGCTCTCGGGCCGTCCCGACCGCTGGTTCCTGGACACCGGGGCCGGGCCCGGCGCGGGGACCGAGGCCGGCTGGGGAGAGCGCGGGCCGGTTGGCGGCGCGGCCCTGGTAGGGCCGGAGGGGGGGTGGACCGGGGCCGAGGCCGAAGCCCTCGCGGCGCTCGGCTGCCGCCCGGTCTGGCTGGGCGACCGAGTCCTCCGCATCGAGACGGCCGCGCTGATGGCGGCCGGCGCCCTGCTTCTGGCGCCTCCGGGTGATAGCATTCTCGTTCATCGATAACCTCCAGAGCCCCGGGGAGCGAGCGGCTCGCGGCAGAGCGCCATGAACATCAACGACCTGCTCAAGATCGCCGTCGAGCGGAAG
>CAZIIB010000010.1:0-20614 GCA_964539125.1 uncultured Thermoanaerobaculia bacterium
GACTCGACGGCCCTCCCCCCTCCCCTACCAAGAGGCGATGAGCCTGCCCCTCAGGCCCGCACTCGATTCAGACGTCGGAGGTGGACGGAGTGACGGACCTCCGGTGAAACGTCCTGTCCCGAGGAGATGGGAGTCCGCTGCATCAGAGGGCGTACCCGAGGAGTCCGACCCCGGAGGGCCGGGGGGGCCGCCCGGCGACGTCTGAGCCGATCCGGGGCCATGCCGATGGAACAGCCCATGCCTTTCCGGGGTGAGGCGAAGCCGAGGCGCGCGCCTACGTTGCAGCGCTCACGAGGAGCGCGCGCCGTTCGCGAGGGCGGGCCCCCCCGGCCCGGCTTCCAGCTCGAACAACGGATCCCCGCCCTCCACCGCCTGCCCCTCCTCCACGAGAATCCGCCCGATCCGCCCGGCGTGCTCGGCGGCGATCTCGTTCTCCATCTTCATCGCCTCCAGCACCACCACCCCCTGCCCGGCCGCCACCTCGTCCCCCTCCGCCACCAGCACCGCCACCACCCGGCCCGGCATGTACGCCGTCACCTTCTTCACCCCCGAAGCGCCGGCGCCGCCGTGCGCCACCCGGGCCAGGTGAGTCAGCGGATCCGTCACCTCGACCCGGTACTCCGACCCGGCGGTCGAAACGGTCCAGCCATTGCCCGCCACCCGGCCGACCGCCGCCTCGTACTGGGCCCCGTCGACGATCAGAGTCCACAGACCCCCGGCGCCCTCCAGATGGACGGCGTCGACCTCGTACGCCCGCTCCCCCACCACCACCCGGTAGCCCTCCCCGGCGCGCTCGACGCGCACCCGCTCCTCGCGCTCGCCCCGCCCCTCGGTCAACCGAGCGATCAGCTCCACGGCCCGCCTCCCGACGCCTCCCGGCGCCCGGCCTCGCTCCACGCCGTGCGTCGCTGGCCGCCCGGCGCGACGGCCGCCGCCGCCCGGCGGTTCGCCTCCTGCTCGTGGGCCAGGGCGGCGGCGAGGATCGCCAGGTCGTCGGGAACCGTGGGCTCGTCGGGCGGGCGGAGCTCCCCCGCGGCGAGCTTACGGTCGAGCATGGCGATGTCCAGGCGCCCGGCGCGGAAGTCGGGGTCGGCGAGGAGAGCCCGGAAGAGGGGAACCGTCGTCCGGATCCCCTCCATGCGCAGCTCGAAGAGCGCCCGGCCGAGGCGGGCCATGGCTCGCTCCCGGTCGCGGCCCCAGACGATGAGCTTGGCCACCATGGGGTCGTAGTGGATCGTCACCTCGCCGCCCTCGGCGACCCCGCAGTCGGTGCGGACCCCGGGGCCTTCGGGAAGGCGCAGGAGGTGGATCCGGCCCGGCGACGGCGCAAACCCCCGGTAGGGATCCTCGGCGTAGATCCGGACCTCGATGGCGTGGCCCCGCGGCTCGATCCAGTCGGTCGCATCGAAGGGCGGTCCCAGCGGTTTTCCCTCGGCGACCCGGATCTGGGCCTCGACCAGATCGACGCCGGTGACCAGCTCGGTCACCGGATGCTCGACCTGGAGGCGGGTGTTCATCTCGAGGAAGTAGAAGGAGCCGTCGGGAGCGAGGAGGAACTCCACCGTCCCGGCGTTGGTGTAGCCCACCGCCTGCGCCGCCCGGATCGCCGCCTCGCCCATGCGCCGGCGAAGCTCCGGTCCCACCGCCGGCGACGGCGCCTCCTCGACCACCTTCTGGTGCCGACGCTGGAGCGAGCACTCGCGCTCGCCCAGCGAGACCACCCGGCCGTGCTCGTCGCCCAGCACCTGGATCTCCACGTGCCGGGGCTCGACCACGTACTTCTCCATGTAGACCGAATCGTCTCCGAAGCTCGCCGCCGCCTCCGAGCGCGCCGCCCGGTACGCGGAGGCGAGGTCGTCCGGGGAGTCGACGCGACGCATCCCCTTGCCGCCGCCGCCCGCCGCCGCCTTGAGCATGACCGGGTAGCCGATCTCCTCGGCCGCGGCGCGGGCGGCCTCGAGCTCCGGCAGGGGATCCTTGCCGCCCGGGACCACCGGCACGCCCGCGTCGATCATCCGGCGTCGGCTCTCCACCTTCGACCCCATGACGGCGATCGCCGCGGGCGGCGGGCCGATGAACACCACGCCCTGCTCCCGGCAGGCCCGGGCGAAGTCGGCGTTCTCGGCCAGGAAGCCGTAGCCGGGGTGCACGGCGTCGGCCCCGATCTCGCGCGCGAGCCGCGCGATGGCGTCGCCGCGCAGGTAGCTCTCCCGCGATGGCGCGGGTCCGATGGGGTAGGCCTCTTCCGCCAGCAGCACGGGCAGGGCGGCGCGGTCCGGCTCCGAGTAGACGACCGCCCCCCGGATGCCGAGCTCGCGAAGCGCCCGCAGGATGCGCACCGTGATCTCACCCCGGTTGGCGATCAGGACCTTGCGGATCGACCATTCGGACGGTGGGGCCATGAGGGCCGGAATAGTATCAGCGCCATGGCGGTGGCGAGGCGGTCGGCGGCCGGGGGGGCCGGGGCGAGTCGCGGCTTCGGCTGGGCCGGGCTGGCCGCCGCCCTCCTCCTCGCCGTCCACGCCGGGCTCGCCATCTCGTCGCTGGCGGTCAAGTCGGTGACCAACGACGAGCTGGCCCATCTGCCCGCCGGCCTGGCCGCGGTCGCCACCGGCGAGCTGCGGCTGAACCCGGAGCATCCGCCCCTGGTCAAGCTCCTCTCCGGCCTGGCCGCCTCCACGCTCCACCCGGCGCTGCCCCTCGATTCGTCCGCCTACCGCGAGGCCAACGAGTGGCGCTTCGGGCGCGAGGTCCTGTTCGAGAGCGGCAACGATCCCCGAGCCCTCCTCTTCCGGGGCCGGCTGCCGATCGTGGCGCTGTCGGTGCTCGGCGGCCTCGGGGTCTTCCTGTGGAGCCGGCGCCGATTCGGCCCCGGGGGCGGCCTCCTCTCGCTGACGCTCTACGCCTTCTCCCCCACGGTCCTCGCCCACGGCCGCCTCGTCACCATGGACGCCGCGGTCGCCGCCGGCTCCGTGTGGACCCTCTATCTCGCCTGGCGGGTGACGGCGTCGCGATCCCGAGCCTGGAGCTCGCGCCGGCTCCTGGCGGCACAGGCGGCCTGCGGCCTCGCCCTGGGGCTGACCCTGGCCGCGAAGTTCAGCGGGCTGATCCTGCTTCCGGCCTTGGCGCTCGCCGACCTGGGCGCCCTGGGTGTCGCGGGACGCGCGGTCTGGCGCGATCGTCTGGTGCGCTGGAGCGTGGCGCTCTCGCTCGCCGCCCTGGTCGTCGAGGCGCTCTATCTCGGTTCGGGCGGCCTCGGGCGCTACGTTCACGACTTGGGCCACCTCTACGGCGAGAACGACCCCGACGCCCTCTACTACCTGGCGGGCCGGTTCCGGCACGGGAGCTTCCCCGAGTACTTCGCGGTGGCCCTCGCGGTCAAGACCTCCCTCGCCGGGCTGGCCGCCATGGCGGGCGGGCTCGCGCTGGCCGGCCGCGCCGTCGTCCGGCGCTCGCCCCGCTGGCGCGACGACCTCTTCCTCTGGGTGCCCGCCGCCCTCTGGCTCGCCGTCCACTCCGCCTTCGCCCTCGACCTGGGAGTGCGCTACGTCCTGCCCCTCTACCCCCTCCTCTTCCTCCTCGCCGGCGGCCTGGTGCCGGCCCTGGGCGTGGCGTTCGGCGAGAGATCGGCTCGGTCCGGCTCCCTCGGCCGCCAGCTCGCCCTCCTCCTGCCCGCGGCGCTCGGCCTGGCCCAGCTCTCGACCGCCGTGGCCGCCCACCCGGACTACCTGCCGTTCTTCAACCGCCTCGCCGGCGGCGAGAGGGGTGGCGTCGCCTGGCTCGACGACTCGAACCTCGACTGGGGCCAGGACCTGGCGCGACTCGCGCCGTGGCTCGCCGCGCGGGGCGTGGGGCCGGTGCGGCTGCTCTACTACGGCGCCGGAGTGCCCCGGGCCTACGGCGTCGAGCGCGAGCCCATGCTGCGGTCGGACTGGCTTCGCGCCCCCCGGCCCGGCGACTACGTGATCTCCGCCGAGTACCTGCTCCACGGGCTCCACCAGGCGGACACCGAAGGTGTGGCGAGTGACTGGCTCAGGCGCTACCAGCCGTCAGCCGTGCTGGGGGGAACACTCTACCTCTACCGGTTCCCGGCGACGCCGTAGGAGACCCAGGGCGGCGAGACCGGCCAGACCGGCCAAAGAGGCCGCTCCGGACGCGTGGAGCGGCCGGCGATCGACCCACAGCCGCACGCGGTGCCTGCCGGCCGGCACCCGCACCCCCATGCGGTAGATGTTCGCCGGCAGGACATCGACGCTCTCGCCGTCCACCGTCGCGCGCCAGATGGGCAGGTAGGAGCGCTGGACGACCAGCACGCCGGGAACCGGCGTCGCGACCTCAGCGACAAAGCGCTCGGGACCGCTCTCGAGCACCCGGACCTCCCCCGAGCCTTCTGTGTCGCCCCGACTCCCCGGCCCCGCCCGTGGCGCCTCCCCGCCCTCCTTCGGGCCCGCCTCCCCGGCTGCCCACTGCGGGACCAGGGCCTCACGGTCGGGATCGAAGTCCGGCCGCACGAAGAGCGACCACGCCGAGGCCGGATCGGCCGTCGGCACCAACCGCTCGGCGAACAGGGCCTCGCCGGTCGCCCGCGGCAACAGGTAGGCGAGCGCCGGATTCGTGATTCCCTGAATCCGACCCGCTGCCCGGGCCTCGGCCGGTGACACGCCCATGAGCGGCCTGGGGGTGATCACCGCATCGACCCCCCAGCGCGCGAGGGCCCGAACGCGCTCGGCGTCGCCAACCGCCCGGACGACGTTGCGGGCGAACTGGACGAGGTAGGAACCGAGCCCCTCCGGAGTGGAATCGAGCTCATAGCGGAATCCGTAAGCTACCCCGGTGAACGGTCTGAGCTCCAGGTGCCACTGGCGGATGGAGCTCAGCCTCCGTCCTCCGAGCCAGCGCGTCGGCGGTGGGCCCTCGACGCTCCGGTCGTAGCCGAGGTGGGCTACTCGCGCCCCCGGCGGCAGAACCCGAGCGAGCTCGGGTCGCGCCCGGTAGAAGCTCGCCTGATCGGTAATGACCAGGGACCGGAGGAAGAGGAGCTGGGCCGCCGTGTGAGCGGCGAGAAGGAGGCCGGCGGCGAGAAGCGTCCTCCGCCGGGCCGTCCTGGCGAGGAGCAGAAGAACGAGACCGAGAAGGAGCGATTCGACCACGGTCACGATCCATCGACCGCGCTCGGCGACGACCTGGTTCCTCATCCAGTCGCCCGGCGTGGCGCCGACCACCCAGGCGTCGAAGCGGCCTGGGAGCAGCACCAGGGCGGCGAGCACGGCCCCCAGCGCCACGAGCACCATCACGAGGGCGAGGGCGAAGGCCCGGAGCCCCGGCTTCTTCCCCCCGAGGGCTCGCTCGAAGCCCATGCCGCAGAGCAGGGAAGCGCCCACGGCCACGAGTAGCCAGAACTTCACCGGAAACCGGAAGACGCCGCCCACGGGCAGGGTGAGCAGCCACCGTCCCACGGGGGTCCGACCTCCGAGCGCCAGGAGCACCCCCAGGATCACCTGGCACCAGGCCCAGCGGGCCGCCCGGAGGCGCGGCCACCCGGAGGCGACGACCAGGGCCACCGCCAGGAGACCCGGGTAGAGGGAGAGAAAGAACGGCTCCCGGGCGTAGTAGTACCGCAGCCCCCAGAATCGGCCGGCGCCCCCCAGGTCGTAGCGCCCGAAGGGGATGGGGATGAGCCACTCGAGGACGCGAATCGGACGCCAGGCCCAAACCAAGCCCTGGTACCGGTCCGCGAAGCCGATCACGCGCCGGGCGGCGGTGGGCAGGATGCGCACGAACTCGACGATCTGCGGTAGGGCGACGAGGGTGCCGAGGCCTACCGCGAGGACGAGGAAGCCGACCGACCGCCGTCCGCCGACACGCCAGCCCTCGCGGGCCAGCAGGGCCGTCCCCGCCAGCAGAGCCGCCAGGGCCACCGTCAACGGCCCACCTGCCAGAAGAAGCAGCGCCCAGATCACCCCGGCCATTGCCGCTCCGAGACGCGGACGCCGGCGGGTGGTGAGCACGGCCGCAACGAATGCTGGCGCCAGCGCGGCGCCCGCGATCAGGTTGTAGAAGTTCAGTTGGGACAGGAAGAAGCCGCTGGTCGCGTAGGTGACGCCCACCGCCCAGGAAGCGCCGCGCGACAGCCCCCACGCCCGGCCCATCCAGTACGCCGCCAAGGGAGCCAGGAGCAGGTGCAGCCAGAAGTGGGCGTTGAGCGCCCAGAGTACCGGGGCCACAAGGTAGAGCAGGTTGTCGGGATAGAGGGGCACGGCGTTGGGGTTTCCGAGAAGGGGCTCGCCCCCGCCGTCGTACGGGTCGATCACCGGCAGGTAGCCCGACCGCAGGGCGCGCGACTCGGCCTGCTTGAGCGTCAGGTGGACTTGGAGGACGTCCCGCAACACCAGGGTCCGTGAGCCCAGGACCAGGGGCATCACCATCCAGACGAGGAACGCCAAGCTCGGCAGCCCGAGCACCAGGGCAGCCGACCGGCTCGGCCGGAGCCGTAGAGCTCTCTCGCTGGTCCGCGTCGTCATCCCGCCGCCGCCGGTTCCAGGCGGCGCCCGGGCGGCGCCAGGCCGAGGACCAGGAGACCCGCGAGCCCGAGGCCCGAGGCGGCCGCGCTCCAGTAGAGCGGCCGGCGATCGACCCACAGCCGCACCCGGTGTCGGCCCGCCGGCACCCGCACTCCGATCCGGTAGAGGTTCGCCGGCTCGATGGGAGCGGGTGCGCCGTCGACCGTCGCCCGCCAGAGAGGGAGGTCGGCCTGCTGCACCACCAGCACGCCACGGACCGGGGAGTCGACCTCGATCTCGAAGAGCTCCGGGCTCCGCCGGAGGAGCCGGAGGCGGCCCTGGGGGCCCGCCACCGCGCCGGGCGCCGGCAGGGGAGGCACCGGCGCGTCGACCGGGCCGGGGAGGATCACCTCGCGATCGGGGTCGAAGCTCGGGGCGGCGAACAGGGCCCAGGCGGCGTTGAGGTGGGGCACGCGGAGCTCGGACTCGGCGAACAGGAGCTCCGGCGCCGCCCGTGGCAACCGGTAGACGGAGATCGGCTTCAAAGGGCCGGGGAAGCGGCCGACGAGCTCGCCGTCCTCGGGCGAGATCCCGGTGAGGGGATCTTCGGCGACCAGCCGGTCGATGCCCCAGCGCGAGAGGGCGCGGAGGCGGGTCGCATCGTCGTGGGCACCGGCGACCGCGGTGGCCGCGACCCTCGCGAGGTAGGACTCGAGCCCCTCCGGGGACCGGTCGAGAGCGTAGCGGCGGCCGTGGAGCACCCCGGAGAACGGATACAGCGCGAGATCGTCCTGGCGGATGAGCCATTGTGGCCGGTTGTCCGGGCCCACCGCTTTCGGCGACTTGCCGAACAGCTCGACGAACTCCGCGTGGGCGACGGTGGCCCGCGGTGGCACCGCCTCGAGCGCCGGCGGAGGACGCAGGTAGAACTCGGCCTCGTCGGTGACCGCCAGGGGGTGGAGCAGGTAGACCTGGCCGGCGGCGTGGACGGCGAGGAGCAGACAGGCGCCGAGCGCCGGTCGGCCGCGGGCGAGAACCAGGGCGCCGCCGAGAGCCACGGCGAGCGCCAGGGAGACCACCACGGTGGCGAGCCACCGGGCGCGCTCCGCCGCGGCGAGGAGCGGGGTCCAACCCTCCGGCGCGAAGTGCAGCACCCATCCCTCGAACATCCCCGGCGCGAGCGCCAGGACGAGCCAGACCCCGACGAGGGTCGCGGCGAGGGCGACGAGCGCGACGGCCGGCGCCCGAAGGCTCGGCCGACCCCGGCCCGCCAGCGCCGCCCCCAGGGTCCGCTCGAAGCCGATGCCGCACAGCAGGGCCGCGCCCACGGCCACCAAGGGCCAGAGCTTCACCGGGTAGCGGAAGGCGGCCGCCCCCGGGAGCTCGAAGATCCAGGCGCCCAGCGGGTTGTAGCCGCCCCAGGCGAGAAAGAGCCCTGACCCGACCATACCCCACGACCACCAGGCGCGACGGCTCCGCGGCCGGCCGGAGCTCGCCACCAAGGCCAGCGCCAGGAGGCCCGGGTAGAGCGAGAGAAAGAGCGGCAGCTTGCCCGCGAAGAAGTCCGCCCCCCAGAGTCCTCCGGCCCCGAGCCGGTCGATCCGGCCGAAGGCCAAAGGGATGATCCAGTCGAGGGCGTGGATGAGGCGCCAGGCTCCGACACTCGAGCGCCAGGTCGCGTATCCGGCGTAGCCGCGGAAGGAGGCGGGCAGGATCCGCAGGAACTCGACGATCTGGGGCAGAGCCGCCAGAGTGCCGAGCGACAGGGCGCCCAGGAGCCAGAGGAGGTCTCGGCGGTGGCGCCAGAGGCCCGTGATGACCCCGAGGGCGGTTGCCGCGAGGAACGCCGCCACCAACGCGGTCGAGGGATCGCCCGCGACCAGGAGGAGCCCCCAGACGAGGCCGGCGGCGGCCGCCCCCCGGCGACTCCCTTGCGCCGCGCGGAGGACCGCCGCCACCAGCGCTGGGGCGAGGGCCGCGCAGGCGACCAGGTTGTAGAGGTTGAGCTGCGAGAGCATGTAGCCGCTGGCCCCGTAGCAAACACCCACGGCCCAGGAAGCCGGGCGCGGCAAGCCGAACTCGCGCCCCATCCAGTAGGCGGCGAGCGGGGCCAGAAGCAGGTGGATCCAGAAGTGGGCGTTGAAGGCCCAGAGCACCGGAGCCACCAAGAAGAGGAGGTTGTCCGGGTAGAACGGCAGGGCATTGGGGTTCCCCGCCAGGGCCTGGCCGCCCATCCGGAAGGTGTCGATGAGCGGGAAGTAACCCGCCTGGAGGGCCCGGACCAGGGGCACCTTGAGCATCAGATGGACCTGGAGGACGTCGCGCAGGATGAGCGTGCTGCGGCCCGTGATCAGGGGCAGGACCAGGAGGCCGAGGAGCCCCAGAGTCGGCAAGCCGAACAGGAGGAAGTCGCGCGCCCCGGCTCGGCTCCGAGTGCGGATCCAGGAAACGGTGCGATCGCGCTGGCTCATGATCGGATGGGGAGTCTATCGGGGAGCGGCGCCCGGCCCCGCTACAATACGACGCCGTGGGGGCTTCGATCCAAACGTCGGGCGGCGGCGGGCTCCGATGATCCGGGCCCTCGTGCGTTCCCTGCGCCCGCACCAATGGGTCAAGAACGGCTTCGTCCTGGCGCCGGTGGTCTTCGGCCGCGAGCTCACCAGCCCGACCGCCCTGGGGCAGGCCGGGATCACCTTCGCCGCCTTCTGCGCGGCCTCGAGCGCCGTCTACCTGGTCAACGACGTGCGGGACCGGGAGGAGGACCGCCGCCATCCGCTCAAGAGCCGACGGCCCATCGCCTCGGGGGCCCTGCCGGTGGGCGTCGCGTGGGCGGCGGCGATCGTGCTCTTCGCCGCCGCGGCGGCGCTGGCGCTCGCCGCGGGCCCGGCGGTCGCCGGGGTGCTCGCCCTCTACGCGCTCCTCAACCTGCTCTACTCCGCGGGTCTCAAGCACGTGGTGATCCTGGACGTGATGATCGTGGCCGTGGGCTTCGTGCTGCGGGTGCTCGCCGGCGGGCTGGCGGTGGGCGTCGACGTCTCGAGCTGGCTTCTCCTGTGCACCATCTTCCTGGCACTGTTCCTGGCTTTCTCGAAACGGCGCCACGAGATCGTGCTCCTCGCCGACCAGGCGGCGGGCCAGCGGCGGGTACTCGACCAGTACAGCCCGGCCTTCCTCGACCAGATGATCAACGTGGTCACCGCCTCGTCGGTGGTCTCCTACGCCCTCTACGCCGTCTCCCCCGAGACCACCGAGCGCTACCACTCGCAGTGGTTGATCTACACCCTGCCGCTCGTCCTCTTCGGCGTCTTCCGCTACCTCTACCTGATCTACCAGGCCCCGGACGAGAAGAACCCCACCGAGGCGATCCTGGCGGACGTCCCGTTTCTGGCCAACCTGGCACTCTGGGTGATCGCCGTGCTCGGGATCGTCTACGGGCTATGATCCCTCCAAGATCATGAGCGACGCAGTCGTCTCGCGAGCTGCGGCGCCCGAGCCGCGCGGCGAGGCGGCCCCGGCGTCGGTCCCGACCGAGCTCGAGGTCTCGGTGGTCCTCCCCTGCCTGAACGAGGAGCGGGGGGTGGGTGAGTGCGTGCGCACGGCGCTCGCCGCCCTCGCGGCGATGGGTGTCTCCGGAGAGGTGGTGGTGGTCGACAACGGCTCGACCGACCGCTCGGCGGAGGTGGCGGCCGCGGCCGGCGCCCGGGTCGTCAGCGAGCCCCGCCGCGGCTACGGTTCGGCCTACCTCCGGGGGTTCGAGGAGGCGCGCGGCCGGTTCCTGGTGATGGCGGACGCCGACACCACCTACCCCCTCGCGGACCTGGCACGCTTCGTCGAGCCGCTGGCCCGTGGCGAGTGCGACCTGGTGATGGGCAACCGCCTGGGGGGCGACATCCTGCCGGGAGCGATGCCCTGGAGCCATCGCTGGATCGGCAACCCGATCCTCTCCGGCATGCTCCGGATCCTCTTCCGGACCCGGATCGCCGATGCGCATTGCGGGATGCGCGCCATCTCCCAAGAGGCATACCGGCAGCTCGCCCTGCGCACCACCGGCATGGAGTTCGCCTCCGAGATGGTCGTCGAGGCGCTGAGGGAGGGGCTGGTGATCCGGGAGATTCCCATCATCTACCACCCGCGCGAGTGGGACTCGAAGCTCTCGGGGGTCCGCGACGCCTGGCGCCACGTTCGCTTCATGCTGCTCTACTCCCCGAGCTACCTGTTCCAGCTCCCGGGGTTCCTGCTCATGGCGGTGGGGGCCTTCCTGGTGCTGGCCCTGGCCGGCGGCCCGCGGGTGCTCTTCGGGCACCGGTGGGACTACCATCCGCTCCTGTTCGGCGCCATCGCCCTGATCGTCGGCTACCAGCTCGTCCTGTTCGACACCTTCGCCAAGACCTTCTCGGCGGGCGCGGGGCTCGCCCGGCCGGGTCCCTGGATCCGGGCGTTCTTCCGCCACTTCTCCCTCGAACGGGGACTGGCGGTGGGCGCCGTGGTCTTTCTCGCCGGCCTGGGCCTCGAGGTGAAGATCGTCGTCGACTGGCTCCGCGCCGGCGGCGGCGAGCTCATGGCGGTGCGCGGCGTGGTCATCGGCATGGCCGCCATGGTCCTGGGGCTCGAGACCCTCTTCGGCTCGTTCCTGGTCAGCCTGATGCTCATCCCGCGGCGGTGAGGGCGGGCTCAGAGACGCCTCCTCCACCCGCCGCAGCTCGGAGTAGAGTCTCCCCGGTGACCTCCGGCCCGATGGCGCGCCCGCTGCGAATCGTTCTCGTCTACGACTGTGTCTTCCCGGACTCCGTCGGGGGCATCGAGCGGCGCAACGACGAGCTCGCGCGTGCCCTCGCCGAGCGGGGACATCGCGTGACCCTCGCCGGCTGGCACCGGCCCGGGTCGGAGAGCCGCCACGGGGACCGGGTCCGGGTCGAACCCCTCGGACCGCCTGCCACCCTCTACGACGAGAACGGCCGGCGCCGGGGGAGTGCGGCGCTCCGCTTCGCCTGGCATTGCGCGCGCCTCGACGTGCGCCGCTTCGACGTCGTCGAAACCGCCAACGTTCCCTTCCTCCACCTGCTCCCGCTCGCGCTCAGGTGCGCCTTCGCCCGCCGCCCTCTGGTCGTTTCCTGGTATGAGTACTGGGGCAGCTACTGGCGCTCCTACCTCGGAGGATCGTTCCGCTGGCGCCTGGCCGAGTGGATCGAGGCGGCGTGCGCCCGCCTCGGCACCCTGGCGACGGCGAGCAGCCGGCTCACCCTCGACCGTCTCGCCCACCGGCGGCGGAATCGGCGGCTCCGCCTGCTGCCCTGCGGCATCGCCCTGGAGAGGATCGAGTCGGTCCTGAGCGCCGAGGACGGGGCGCGCCGTGGCGGCGCGCCTCCACCCCTCCTCTACAGCGGTCGGCTCTTGCCGGAAAAGCGCCTCGATCTCCTTCTGCGGGCGGTGGCCCGTCTCCCTCGCGAGCTGTTCCCCGGGGAGCGGGTCCTGCGGGTGATCGGCGACGGCCCCGATCGGGAACGCCTCGAGCGCCTGGCGACGGAGCTGGGGATCGAGGACAGGGTGGAGCTCGCCGGTCGGCTGGCCACGGGCGACGAGGTCTTCGCGGCGTTCGCCGGGGTACTCGTCGCCGTCCAGCCCTCCCGCCGGGAAGGGTTCGGCCTCTTCCCCCTCGAAGCGATGGCCTCCGGTCTGCCGGTGATCTACTGCGCGTCGCCGGAGAGCGCCGTGGGAGAGCTCGTTCGAGACGGCCGGGAGGGTCTCGAGGTGGAGCCGCGCCCGGAGGCGCTGGCGCAAGCGATCGAGCGCCTCCTCCGGTCGGCGGAGGAGCGGAACCGGCTCGGCGCCGCGGGCCGAAGACGAGCTCGAGACTACGCCTGGGCGGAGATCGCTTCCCGGGCCGAGTCGCTGTTCCTGGAGCTGCTCCGGAAACCGGGGCCTGCCGAGGATCGGGACGGAGGGAGAGGCGGGTGAACCTCCTGTATCCTGGCCCGCATGCTCCGCAACCGGCCGCGCCGCGGCGTATGAAGGGCCGCTTCGCCACGATGCTGAAGCGCCTGGAGAGGCGGCTCGCCCTGGCCCGCCGAATCCTCGAGAGCCACTGGGCCCAACCGGCTACGGCTCTGTTTCGGACCTTCGAGACCGAGGTCGTCCGGCGCCACCTGCGCGCAGCGGGCGAGGCGCTCGATCTCGGATGCGGAGACGGCACCCTGGCGCCGGTCCTCCTCGAGTGCGCGGGGGCCGCAGACTGGTGCGGCGCGGACCTCGATGCCAGAGAGGTGAGGCTGGCCGCGCACAACGGGCCCTACAGGAGGGTATACGCCGCCTCCGCCGCGGCCTTGCCCGAGCGGCGGGCCTCGCGCGATCTCGTCTTCGCCAACTCCGCGCTCGAGCACATGGGGTCCCTCGGCGCCGTGATCTCGGAGGTCTCCCGGGTCGTGAAGCCGGGAGGCCGCTTCGTCTTCACGGTGCCGAGCGCCGAGCTCCACCGCTGCCTGTTCTGGCCCCGCGTGGTGGAGCGGATCGGTGGCACCGCGCGCAGGGAGAGGTACCTCGCGGCCCTGGACCGCCGCCTGGCCCACGTCAACTACCTGAGCCCGGAGGGATGGCGGGAGATCCTGGCCTGCCACGGCTTCGACGTGCTGCGGGAAGAAGCCTACCTCTCGCCCCGGCTCTGCGGCTGGTGGGAGACTCTCGCCAACCTCAGCGGCGGGCTCGTCCACCTGCTGCAGAGGAACCGGCGGTCGCCGCGAGAGGTGCAGCTCCGTCTGGGCATCGGCGGCAGGTCGAGCCGCACGCTGGGCCTCGTCTCGTTCCTCCTGCTCCTCCCGGTGCTCCTGTGGACGGGGATCGAAGGCGACGGCGGAGCGCTCCGCGGTGCCCTCTACGTCGAGTGCGCCAAGCGCCCGATTCCCTCGGACCCTTCCCCGGCCGAGCCCCTCTGGGAGCTTCCCGACTCGTGATCATCTTGTTCGAGATCCTCGGCGTTCTCCTCACCCTGGTCACGCTCGCCTTGCTGGCCGTCGGGGGTTATCTGGCGGCTCTGCTCCTCGTCTCGAGAGACGAGCTCTCCGAGAATCCTCTGGGCCTCGCTGTCGCGACCCTGGTCCTCACCACCGGCGAAGCGATCGCGATCGGCCTCGTGCTCGGCGCCCTCGGGCTGCTCCGGATCGAGCTCGGCCTGGCGGTGCAGACCGCCCTCGTCCTGCTGCTCTTTCGGATCGCCGTCCACCGCCTCGGTACGCCGGGGGAGCTCTGGTCGCCCGCCCACCACGTGCTCCGGCGCATCTGGACGCGATGCCTGGAGTATCCCGTCCTGACATTGATCTCGGTGCATTCCGCCGGCACCGAGCTGCTCCGGGGCTTGCTCCGCCCACCACTCTCCTGGGACAGTCTGATGTACCACCTCTTCCTGGCCGCCACCTGGCTACAGCGAGGCGGCTTCGGCCTGGTGGCCGCGCGCGCTCCGATCACCTCCTACCTGCTCATGCCCGCCGACGGTTCGGTGTGGCTGTGGTGGTGGATGGCGCCCTCGCACAGCGAGATCTACGTGAACCTGGCCTACGCGCCCGCCTGGCTGCTGCTCGGCCTCGCCACCGGCGCCGTCGCCCGCCATCTCGGAGCGCGGCGCCACTGGCCGGTCGCCTCGTTCCTCGTGGTCCTGACCCCGACGGTCCTGCGCTTTCTGGCCACCCAGTACGTCGACATCCTGCTCGGCGCCGCCCTGGTCTCGGCAACGTACTTCACGTTTCGTTGGCTCGACCGGCCCTCCTGGAGGGATGCACTCCTCGCCGGCACCGGCGCCGGCCTGGCTCTGGGGAGCAAGTTTCTCGGTCTGCCCTTCGCCGCCGCCCTCGGCGGGATGAGCGTCGTTTTTCTGCGCAGGCCTCTTGGCAAGCGCCTGGCGCAGCTCGCCGCCGCTCTGGGCCTGGCCTTGCTTCTCGGTGGCTACTTCTACGCCCGGAACGTCACTCTCGGCGGCGGTCTCTTCGGGTTCGCCTGCACCCAGCAACAGGCTTCGGCAAAGGGCGGCCTCGAAGCCAACTTCCCCTCCCCGAACTCGCTCGTCGCGCGGCTCGGTCCCATTCTCGAGAAGCACGAGCTCAGCGACGCCTTCCTCGGCTCGCTTCGCCCGACCCTGACCGAGCTCGGCGTCGGCCCGCAGATCGTCCTGCTCCTGGCGGCCCTCGTCCTCCTTCCCTTCGTCCGGCTCGCCCCGGACCGGCGAGCTACCTGGCTCATCCTCGGCCAGGTCGGAGCCCAGGCCTTCGTCTGGGCGACGATCGCGTATACGCCGAACGCCCACATCCTGGCCGACGTGCGCTACCTGATCGGTGCCCTCGCCCTCCTCTTCGCGGTCGCGACGGTGTTCGGGGAGCGCTGGCTCTCGGAGCGCTGGTTGCGGTGGACGGCCGTGGCCTTGGCGATCCAGGACCTCTTGATGCTGCGCGCGACGATGCCGAGGCAAGTGCGCGTGGCTCTCGTCCTCATCCTCCTGGCGGTCGTGGCCCTGGGAGCCTCCCAGCGCCTGCGGCGGAGTCTCGCCCTGCGGTGGAGGCCCGCCGTCGTGGTCATCGCGCTCGCGATCCTGGCATCGGTGCCGGCCCTCGTGTCCTTCCGGGTGGGGGACCGGGAGCGCGCCTTCCTCGAGGAGTACACGGCTCACCTCACGTCCAGCCGACTGTTCGCCAAGGGCTGGGGCTGGCTCGACCGTCACGCCGGCTCCGGAACGGTGGCGGTGAGCCACGCACCCGAGAACTACTTCGTCTACCCCGCCATGGGGCTGTTCCTGGAGCGCCGCGCGCTCTACGTGCCGGTCAACCGCGAGGCGTACACGAACCCCTTGCGGTACCCACGGTGCGACGTGCGAGTCGATGCGTCCTCAGCGGCCTGGCTTGAGAATCTCCGGCGCGAGAACGTCCGCTGGCTTTACGTGGCGCGCTTCCCCGAGTTCGACTTCCCGGTCGAGGATCGCTGGGCGGGCAGCCATCCGGAGCTCTTCCGGCTGCGCTTCGAGGACCTGACCAACCGGATCTACGAGGTCCTGCCCGCGGGCGCCCCCTCGGGGTCGCACAGCGGCCCGGGCTCCTGAGCGACAGTGGTTACGGAGAGGCGAAGTAGCTTTCGACGGCGGCCACGACCGACTCCACCTCGTCGTCGGTGAGCTCCGGAAACATGGGCAGGCTGAGGGCCCGTTCGGCGGCGCGCTCCGAGACCGGCAGCTCGAGCCCTGCAGGGCGGAATCGCTCGAGCGCCGGCTGGCGATGGAGGGGGATCGGGTAGTAGACCGCCGACCCCACGCCGCGCGCGGCGAGGTGTTCCCGCAATGCGTCGCGGCGCTCGGCGAGGAGAGTGAACTGGTGGTAGACCGGCTCGCTCCCGGCCGGGTCGGCGAGGAGCTCGATCCCGTCGCGGCCGGCGAGGGCCTCACGGTACCGCCCGGCGATCTCCCGGCGGCTCGCGTTCGACGCGTCGAGCCGTGGGAGGCGCAGGCCGAGGACCGCCGCCTGCAGGGCGTCGAGACGGCTGTTCATCCCCAGCTCGCCGTGCAGGTAGTGCTCGGTCCGCCCGTGGTTGGCCACCCGGCGGACCCGCGCCAGGAGCTCTGGGTCGCTCCCGGTCACCGCGCCGGCGTCCCCGAAGGCTCCGAGGTTCTTGGTCGGGTAGAAGCTCCAGCAGGCGAGGTCGCCGAAGGTGCCCACGCGCCGCCCTCCGATCCGGGCTCCGTGCGCCTGGGCGGCGTCCTCGACCATCCAGAGGCCCTTGCGCCGGCACATCGCGCCCATCGCTTCGACGTCGAACGGCCGGCCGAACAGGTGGACCCCGATCACGCCCACGGTCCGGGGGGTGAGCCGCGCCTCGACCGAGGCGGGATCCAGGTTCAGGGTCGCCGGTTCCACGTCGGCGAACACCGGCACGCCGCCGGCCAGGGCCACCGCCGAGCCGGTGGCGATGAAGGTGAAGGCGGGAACCACCACTTCGTCGCCCGGCTCGAGACCGAGGGAGCGCAACGCCACGATCAGGGCGTCGGTGCCGTTGGCCACGCCCACGCAGCCGCCCGCCCCCAGGTAGCCGGCGAACGCGGTCTCGAAGCGCTCCACCTCGGGACCGCCGATGAAGGCGGCCGCCGTCACCTGCTCGGCCCAGCGGGCGGCGAGGGGCTCGGCCAGGCCGGCGGCGGCGCGGCGGAGATCGAAAGGAGGGACGGTCACGGCGAGCTTCCTTTCCCGCCGGTGGCGCCGGTGGCCGGACCGGCTCGGAGCGGCTCCCGGGTCCAGGGCGTGGCGTAGAGGGCGAGGGTGCCGCTACCCAGGGTGACGTTCTCGGGTACGCGGATCGTGTAGAGCCGCGTGAAGCCGGAGGACGGCCGGTCGACCGCGGGGAGCCACGCGGGAAAGACGACCAGGTAGTCCGGCCGCTGCTCGGCCATGAAGGCGAAGACACCGTCCTGCCAGGTGCCGCCGCGAGCCTTCGCCCGTGAGATGGAGTCCATCACCCGGGGACTTGCGATCCCGGCCACGTCGACGATCCGGTTGGGCAGCAGGGTGGAGAGGGCGCCGATGTCTACGGTGGCGAGCACCGCGTCGGGCGGAAGGCGCTTGGCGAGCCAGTGGGCCATGGCGACGTCCCCCGATTCAATGTCGACGACGTTGTGGGCGAAGAGCTTCGCGCCGTCCGCAAAGGCGACCACCGACGGCACCAGGAGCGTCAGCAACCCGGCGAGGGCCAGGGCGGACCGGACACGCGAGCTCCGCCAGCCCTCGCCGAGGGCTTCGGCCACCGGCTCCATCCCCAGCACGCCGAGGACCACCAGGACCGGGAAGAGCGGGAAGAGGTAGCGGCCGAAGTTGCCGATCAGGACGCCGCCTTCCGGGGTGAGGCACGAGTACGCCAGAGGCAAACCCGCGAGCCAGAGGGCGGGCAGGAGTCCCCGGTCCCGCGGCGTACCCAGGCGGCGGACCAGAGCGAGGGCTCCGGCGGGCGCGAAGACCATCACCCACGGCTGCGGGCGGAAGAGGATCCAGGCGGCGAAGTCGAGGTAGCGCAGCTCGGGCAGGTGGAGACCCCCGCCGCCGGCCTTGACCGCGAAGGTGGTGGGCAGGGGGGAGCCGCCGATCCAGACCGACCAGGCGGCCACCGGCAAGAACGCCAGCGGCGCCAGGAGCAGAGGGAGGACGAGCCTGCCGGTCGAGAGGGCTCGCCGGCCCGTCCAGTCGAGACCACCGTCGGGCCGGCGGCGCCAGAGGAGCAGATCGTCGAGCACTGCGCAGGCGAGGAGCAGGAGCCCCTCCGGGCGGGCGAGCACCGAGACGCCGAAGACGGCCAGCGACAGGCGGGGGCGGCCGGGAGCGGCGCGCTCCCTGAGGTGGAGAACGAGCCCGCCGAGGGAGAGGACGACGAAGAGGGAGATCTCCATCCCCGAGACCGCCGACCAGGCCATCCACGAGGTCAAGGCGATGAGACAACCCGCCAGCGCCGAGAGGCCGCCTCCCAGGCCCAGCTCCCGGGCGAGACGCCACGTGAGGACGACGCCCGCGGCGTGGAAGCAGACCCCCAGGAGCTGCATCCAGAAAACGCCGCCGAGCCCCAGGGAGACGCCGAGAGCCACCAGCGCGGTCCACAGTGGCGCCGTCGAGCCCCCCCCCAGCACGCCCGCGGAGAAGGACACCCCCTCCCCCGCGGCCAGGCTGCGGCCGAAGGAGAGGTGGATCCAGGAGTCGTCGAGGGGGAAGGTGGGGTGCGCTCCGAGGACGTAGGCGGCGGCGGCGGCGTAAACGATCGCGGTGGCCACCGCCGTCGCCGCGAGCAGGGCCGGAACCCATGGCGAGCCTCTCGAGATGGCTGGCGCCGGAGGTGACATCATCGGCGAAGCATACCGTGCGAACCCTCGCCTGACGCTGCTAGACTGTGCCGCCTGCATGAGCTTTTCCCCCCTCCAGCGCCGCCTCCGCAAGGTCTCCCGCATCGCGCTCTACGGCACCCTCGCACTCCTGGTGGCGCTCGGCGCCTTCCTCGTCTACCTCGCCGCGGACCCTCTCGTTCGGGAACGGCGGGTTTCCTGGAGCGGTGTCGACTACGCCTCGATGGAGTCGGTCCGGCTGCTCCAGGACTACGTCCGGATCGACACGTCGGCCCCGACCGGGAGCAGCCTGGCCGGAGCCCGGTTCCTGGCCGGCGTGCTCGACCGGGCGGGGATTCCCTACCACCTGGAGCGGATCGGCGAGACGAGCGCCAACCTGTGGGCGGTCCTCGAGGGGAAGAACCGCGAAGCCGTGGTGCTCCACAACCACATCGACACCGACCCCGCGCCTCATCCAAAGAGCTGGCCCTACCCGCCGTTCGACGCCCGGATCGTCCTTCCCTGGATGTACGGTCGAGGCTCGTTCGACATGAAGAGCATCGGTATCGCCCAGCTCCTCGCCTTCATCGACCTGGCGAAGAGCGGCAAAACACCCACCAAATCGGTCATCTTCCTGGCGACCACCGGCGAGGAGACGGGCAGCGCGCTCGGTACCCGCTGGATCCTCCGCCAGCACCCCGAGCTCGCCGACCGCTTCGGGGTGGTGCTCACGGAAGGTGGAGTGGTCGAAGGACGCGCCGGCGATGATCTCAAGTACTGGGGCACCGAGTTCGCCCAGAAACGCTTCCTCACCCTGGTGGCCTGCGACCCGTCGCGCGAACGGCTGGAGCACCTCAAGGACGACGTCGGAGCGTACGGCGCCGAGGAGCCGGACCTGAACCTGGTGGACGAGGTCCGCCAGTTCCTGCCGGTCTATGCGCGGTCGCGGGACCGGGCGGACCTGCGTGAGGTCTACGCCCATCCGGAGCGCATCGTCCGCGACCGTCCGTTGTTCGAGACCCTCCCCTCCTACGTTCAGGCGATGTTCCGAGACGAGCTCCACCCTCAGGAGGTCCGCCGGGTCGAGGGCGGGGAGTGGGAGCTTCCGGTGGGAATTCACCTGCTGCCCGGAGTCGAGCTCGACGACGTTCGCGACGAGCTGATTCCCGACTGGCTCTTCTACGGCGTGCGGACCACGATCTACCCCAGCGCCGCGGCGCACCACGGGAGCCCGATCGACCACCGCGTGATGGGGGCCATCCGCCAGCTCGTGCGCCAGACCCATCCGGAGGTGCCGGTCGGGCCGGTCTTCCTCTCCTGGGTGGCCACCGACTCCCGGTTCTTCCGCGCCCACGGCATCCCCTCGTACGGCTTCTCGCCCTTCCTGATCCTGACCTCGGACGCCGTGCGGGTGGCCGGCGTGGGCGAACGGATCGCGCTGCCCGCATATGTCGACGGTGTGGCGCTCTACGATCGCCTTCTCCATCGCCTCGCGGACTGACAATTTGCGGCATCCCGGCCGACGATCCGCGTCACTCGGAGACTCCGTGGCGCCGCGGATGCCCGGAAACAGCTCCCTCGGAGCCCTCGGGGCTCTGGCACAGTCCCTGCAGAGCTCACCTTCGGATTTATCTTGCTCAACCGCTCTTCGCTCCAAGGAGGACGAACCATGCTGAGAAGACTCCGCAACCGTCAGCGCGGCTTCACGCTGATCGAGCTGCTGATCGTGATCGCGATCATCGGCATCATCGCGGCCCTGCTGATCCCCAACTTCCTGGACGCGCTCAACAAGGCGAAGCAGAAGCGCTCCATGGGCGACATCAAGGACACGGGCACGGCCTGGATGTCCTGGCTCACCGACCAGTACGGCGCGGCCGCCGCGGCGGGCGCGACCCAGCAGACCGTCAGCCTGCCCGCGCTGTACAACTGGTCTGCTGTCGTCAACGACCTCCAGCCGCAGTACATCCAGGAGGTCAAGCAGAAGGACGCCTGGAACAACAGCATCCACTACTGCCGTCCGGCCGCCTACTCAGACGTGGTCCGGCAGGTGGGGCGGAGCGGGGTGTCGACCCTCGGAATCATCTCTCCAGGTCGCGATGGTTCGTACGACGTAGACTGCCCGGACACCGTGAGCGCCGGGGCGTTCGACCCGACGGATTACGACCAGAGCCTGGTCTGGTCCGACGGCTTCTTCATCCGCTATCCGCAGAAGACCACCTGAACCTGGTCTCCTCCCCGGGGGGGGGCGCACCCCTTCTCTCCTCCGGGACCTTGAAAGTGCTCCAGGCCGCCC
>CAZIIB010000011.1:0-20604 GCA_964539125.1 uncultured Thermoanaerobaculia bacterium
TACACGCCGCCCCCCTGGCGGTGGGTGATGCTGGTGATCCGGAACCTGCCGCGGGCGGTGATGCGCCGCGTCGGGTTCTGAGGCTCCGGTGACTCCGTGGGAGCCTCGAGCCCTGGTGAGAACTCAGACCGCTAGTTCAGTGCCGGGGAGCATTTCGGAACGACCTTCCAATGCTGGACCCCGGGTCGTCGGGAACAGGTCGACCCCGTCGCCCCGACGCCCACGCGGCACTCGTCCCCCGGACAGAGCCAGATCGCTTCGCCGTGTCTCAGCGGGCAGCGCGTTCCGGGGACCGGACAGTCGACGTAGAGGGTGTCGTCGATGGCGAACGGGCAGGAGCCGACCCGGCCGGCGACCCGGTACTCGCAGGTGGGGGAAGCGGAGACGGTCGACGGCTGGAGATACAACGTCTTCCGCGCCTCGCACGGGTTGTCCACCGCGACGGCTTCGCTGCCCACGGAATAGCGGCCTTCGGCCGACAGCACGGCGACGACCACCGCCTGGGCCGCGGTCCCGTCTCCGTGCGCGAGATCGAGGTCGAGCATCCCGAACGGGAAAGGCAGCCCCGCGAGGTCGCAGGCGAAGCTCACTCCGGCAGCTCCTGGACAGATCGAAGCAAGCGCCGTCGCGGCCACCGAGTTCTCCTCCTCGTCCCAGGCCACGACCCCCGCTTCACCGAGGGGCTGCCACGACGGTTGGGCACCGCAGGCGTGCGGCGCGACGTCGGCCGACAGGTTGTCCCGCCACACGATGAGCCGCGTGCCGCCGTCGAACGCTCCCCCCTGGACGTATCGCACCTGGTAGTGCCCGGCCAAGGGTTGCCGGGCGTCGGTGGCGGTGAAGCCGTTGTAGCGGCCGTAGAACGTCGAGTCGCCCGTCTGCCGATCGAGAGGGCGAGCCGGGAGGTGGACCGCGGCCTGGCCCTGGGCGAAGTTGTTGGATGGGTCGACGTACGCGAAATCGCCCCACAGCACGTTCTCCTGCGTGAGCTCGGCGGGGTCGAACAGCTCGTCCGCAACCTGGTAGGCGGCGACCGTCGGCGCAAACGCGCACCGGCGCACGGTGTCCACCGTGACGTACCCCCGCGCCACGCCATCGCCCCGGTCGATCGCCGAGCACAGGGCCGTGACCGGGTCGGGGGCGCCTGTGTGATCGCCGGCGAGACCCGGCACCCCGGGGAGCTTGGTCCCGGCCAGGTCCTCGGGACGACACGGATCGAAGTCGAGCACCGGCCGCTCGGGATCGGAGAGAACCGCCGACGTGTCGGGTAGCTTTCCCTGGAGGAGATCCCGCACGTTCAAGGTCTGGACGTCGGAAGGGGAGAGATAGACCCAGAAGGCCAGGGTCGGCACGCCCAGGTCGGTCCACAGCGTGACCCGCGCCAGCACGAAGCCGGCGCTCCGGTTGACGACGGCGAAGAGCGTCGTGAGACCGGCCGGATCCTGGAGATCGACCTCGAAGTAGGGAAACAGCAGCGTCGCGGCGGGCACCGGCCCGTCCGGGCAGTCGGCGGCCTCGGTGTCGAGAAGATGGAGCGAGAGGCCTCCGATCTCGCCGACGGTGGTGCTGTCGGCCACGAGCTGTGCCACCGAGGCCGCGGGCGACGCCAACGTCGCGTCCAGGGGCGGAAAGCTGAAGATGCCCGAGCCGGAGAGCGGGAGCGCGGCGTCCGTCCGGGCGGCCGGCGGGCACGGGGGAGATCGAGTCAGGAGCACCAGCTCGTGCGAGAGCAGCCTGCCGGTCACCTCCCCGGAGTCGAGGTCGGCGGTCCAGGTCGGAGGCGAGACCTCTTCGTAGTGGAGCTCCAGGGGACCGAACAGGGAGACGGGAGGGGCGCTGTGCAGTTGTAGCTCCACGATCTCCGTGGGGATGCTCCCGCCCCCGGCACCGGTCTCGACGCGGGCGATCTCCGCTTCGCCGAGCAGGGCCACGTGCCCGTCCAGGGGTGGATCGGCGGCGCACGAAAGGCTCAGGTCGAAGTCGGCCCGCGCCCTGACGGTGTGATACGTGACGCACTCGCCGCGGCGGTCGCATTCCGCGCTTGCGAAGAACTCGCCCTGGGCAACCCCGACGCACCGGGACCATCGCAGGACCGTGCAGCCGGAAGCGATCTTGCAGCAACCTTCGGCGTCGCGAACCTGCGCCGCGACCTCGGGGGTCGTCGCGGAGAGGGCGAGAGAGAACGAGAGGACGAACGAGAGGCCGTGAGGACGCATGTCACCTCCTACGCCGTGCCGGGGGAGGCGACGTCCGACGAAATTTGAACGTGAGAATACCAGAAGCCGTCGCCGGCGATCGGGGGTCTCCCGCTCGTCGCTCGTCCGGCCGTGCCCAGGGGGGACGATGTCGTGGCGTAGAATGGTCCCCAGATGCCCCCTGCCCGCCATCCCAAGAAGCGGCCGGCCCCGGCCGACTCCGATCAGCGCTTCTACTTCGGGCGCCAGGGTCTGCGCCTGGCGGCGGCGATCTTCGTCTTCCTCGGGGTCCTGGCGCTGGGCGTGACGCCCTTCATCCTCGGGCGCCTCCAAGGGCTGCTCTCCGGGCTCCTCGCCGTCTGGGGCTTGAGCAACCTGCTCCTGGCCGCCGGGCTCTGGTGGTTGCGGCCGTGGAGCCTCCGAGCCTTCGTCGGCTGGGCGGTGTCTGCGGTCGCCTTCCAGATCGGCTACGAGGTCTCGGTCCGTTTCCTGCCCTGGGGGGTCTTCGCCCTGACCGAGACCGGCTTCGCTGTCGTCCTGCTCCAGATCGGACGCTTCCTGGCCCACGACCTCTCGAGGCTGCGCGCCTGATACCGGAGGCAAGCAGGATGACCACCCCCGACGACGAGACACTTCGCAAGGCCCATGTGCGCCGCCGCCGGACGACCGCGGGCGTCACGCTGATCGTCCTCGGCTTCGTCTTCTACGCGCTCCGCAGGTGGGAGGCGCCGAGCACCGACTTCGTCCTCGGCCTGTTGGGCGCCGCGTTCCTCGCTGCCTACCTCCTGCGACGCATCTATGGCTTCCTGATCCCCGCCGGGATCCTCCTCGGCCTGTCCGCGGGCACGTTTTTCGGCGAGTGGCCGGCTCTGGCCGGCGTGAACGGTACCCAGCTCGGTCTCGGGCTGGGGTTCGTCTCGATCTACGTGATCGCCCTCGTCTACGAGCGCCGGAACCAGTGGTGGCCCCTGATCCCGGGCGGCCTGCTGCTCGTTTCGGCGTTCCCCTGGGCAGCCGAAGTCTGGCGCGCCGCCCACGACAACTGGCCCCTCGTGCTGGTCCTGGTCGGCGTCCTGATCCTGCTCGGAGCGTGGCGGGCGGGAGCCGACGGGGGCGCCGGCAAGGCATAGGGACGGGTCTCGACCCCGCCGAGCGGGTCAGCGCTTCGCGCCGACCACCCGCTCCAGGTACTCGCGGATCACCCGGTGGATCTCCGGCCGGGACCAGGCTGCGGTGACCCTCGGGTCGATCTCCGGGGTCCGGGCGTCGATCCGCTCGCGGGCGGGCTTGCGAAGCTCGGCCTTGGTGAGCTCGAAGGTCTCCCGCGGGATCGAGGCGAGCTCGCGAGCCGCCGCGAGCGCCCGCTCCCGGAGGGACTCCGGCGGGGCGAGCTCGTCCACCAGCCCGTGGTCGAGGGCTTCTTCGGGCGGGAAGGTCCTGCCGGTGTAGGTCATCCCCTGGAGGTGCTGGCGCGGCACGGCGAAGCGCAGGACCTCGAAGGCCGCCGCCGGGAACGGCACGCCCACCCGCAGCTCGGGGACCCCGATGCGCCCACGCCCGGTCGCCATCACCTTGACGTCGCAGGCGCAGGCCAGGATGCAGCCGCCGGCGATGGCGTGGCCGTTGATCGCCGCCACCGTCGGCCGGGGGAAGGCGAAGAGGGCGAGGAGCGCCCGGGAGAGGGCCGGCACGAACCGCGCGACGTAGTCTTCGCCGCCGTCGAGCACTCGGAAGAGGTCCACGCCGGCCGAGAAGCTCGAGCCGGTACCGGTGAGGACGACGGCGACCCGGTCCGAGCGTTCCACCTCCGCGAGGACGGCTTCGAGCTCCTCCAGCAGCTCGAGGTCGAGGGCGGCGACCTTGCCGTGGTCGATGCGCAGGACGGCGACCGCCCCGTCGTCCTCCCGTCGGATCATCGTAGGGTTCCTCCTCACTCCCAGGGAATGTCCGGCATCCGTAGGCGCTCGACGACGGCACCGTGCCCGACGACACTGGTCTCCAGGATCTCGTCCACGTCGTCCAGGCCGACGCCCGAGTACCAGACGTTGTACGGCTGGACGGCGACGGTGATCCCGCGGCTGCAGTGCTTGAGGCAGCCGGTGCGGGTGACCATCACCCGGTCGCGCAGCCCGAGGTCGCGGACCCGGTCCTTGAACCGCCGATAGAGCTCCAGCCCGCCGCGCGGCGCGCAGCTCGGCTTCGTGGCCTCCGGCGGCCGCTCGTTGGTGCAGACCAGGATCTGCGCTTCCGGGGTCGGCAAGCTCAGGCCTCGACGTCGAACTCGACGCCCTGGGCGAGCGGCATCTCGGTGCCCCAGTTGACCGTGTTCGTCTGGCGCCGCATGTAGATCTTCCAGGCGTCGGAGCCGGCCTCGCGCCCGCCCCCGGTCTCCTTCTCCCCGCCGAACGCGCCGCCGATCTCGGCGCCCGAGGTGGCGATGTTGACGTTGGCGATGCCGCAGTCGCTGCCGGTGGCGGCCAGGAAGCGCTCCGCCTCCCGGAGGTCGAGGGTGAAGATGGCCGAGGAGAGGCCCTGAGGCACCGAGTTGTGGATCTCGATCGCCTCGTCGAGCTCGTCGAACTCGAACACGTAGAGGATCGGGGCGAAGGTCTCCTCGCAGGTGATCGGCATGTGGGGCGTCGCCTCGACGACCGTCGGCTCCACGAAGAAGCCGGGCCGGTCGAGCCGGCCGCCGCCGGTGAGCAGCGTGCCACCCTGCTCCCGGATGGTCTCGATCGCCTGCATCATGTCGTCGACCGCCCGCTGGTTGACCAGGGGACCCATGAGCACGTCGTCCTGCATCGGGTCGCCGACGGGGATCGAGCGCACGGCCTGGATCAGGCGCTGCTTCATCTCGGCGGCGATGCCCTTCTGGAGGAACAGGCGGCGGGCCGTGGTGCAGCGCTGACCGGCGGTGCCGACGGCGGCGAAGAGCACGGCGCGCAGGGCCAGATCGAGGTCGGCCTTCTCGGTGATGATCACCCCGTTGTTGCCGCCGAGCTCGAGAAGCGAGCGCCCCAGGCGTTCGGAGACCGCTTTGCCGATCGCCCGGCCCATGGTGACCGAGCCGGTGGCCGAGATCAGAGGCACGCGGCGGTCGGCGGTCATCTCCTTGCCCACGGTGCGATCCGCCAGGATCAGGTTGAACACCGGCGGGGCGTCGTTGGCCGCCAGCACTCGGGCGGCGATGCGGGTTACCGCGAGGGCGGTCAGGGGCGTCTCGCTGCTCGGCTTCCAGATCATCGAGTCGCCGCACACCGCGGCGACGGCGGCGTTCCACGCCCACACGGCGACGGGGAAGTTGAACGCGGTGATGATGCCCACCGGCCCCAGCGGGTGCCACTGCTCGTACATGCGGTGGCTCGGGCGCTCCGAGTGCATGGTCTTGCCGTAGAGCTGGCGCGACATGCCGACCGCCAGGTCGCACATGTCGATCATCTCCTGGACCTCCCCCAGGCCCTCGGTCTTGATCTTGCCCACCTCGAGGGTGACGAGCGCCCCCAGGTCTTCCTTGTGGCGGCGCAGCTCGAGGCCGAGCTGACGCACCACCTCGCCCCGCTTGGGGGCGGGCCAGGTGCGCCACGCGCGGAAGGCCGCGGTGGCCGACTCGGCGACCCGCTCGTAGTCTTCGACCGAGGCGGTGCGCACGGCGGCGAGCGGCTCGCCGGTGGCGGGGTTCAAGGAGACGATGCGTTCGCCCGAGGTGGCGATCCAGGAGCCGTCGAAGGCGCCGTGGTTCTCCGCCTCGATCCCCAGGCGGCGGAGGATCTGTTCAGCGTGGGTGGTGGTTTCTACGGTCATGAGCTCCTCCGGAGCAGGGTGTTTGGAGTTGGAGAGTGGAGCTGGAGCACGCCCGCGACGAAAGGCGCTGCCGCGAACGCGTCACCCTATTCTAACGCGACCACTAGAATCCCGGGGTGGCCGCTGCCCTCGCTCCCGCCCTGCTCGTCCTGCTCTTCGCCTCCTGGTGCGGCACCTTCGGCAACTGGTCCGGCGGCCTGGCCGGCGGCTCGCCGGCGGCGGCGGCGGTGGCCGGGCAGCTCCTGGTGATCCTGGCCGGCCTCTACGGGGTGGCCGCCGCCCCGCGGATCGGGGGAGCGGCGTGGTGGGACCCCTGGCGCCTGGGACGGTCAGGACGCTTCTTGCCCTTTGCCCTGCTGGCGGCCGTCGCCCTGGCGTGGGCCGCCTCGCCGGTGCCGCGGGCCGGGCGGGTGGGCGTGATCCTCCTGCCGGCGTTCCTCGGGGTGCCGGCGGCGGTCGCCCACGCCTGGCGGGACGCCAGACGACGGCGCATCGGCCTGCGGGCGGTCGCCCTCGCCGTCGCGGCGGTCGCCGTCTGGTCCCTTGCCGAGTGGGCCGTTGGGCGGACGGCGCGGGCGGCCGACCCCCTGGGCCACCACCTCCTGCTGGCGGCCTGGCTGGCCCTGCTGCTCCCCCTCGCGGTCCTGCCCTGGCGCGAGGGAGGCGCCTGGCGCGGGGTGGCGGCGGCGGCGGCGCTCTCCGGGGTGGCCGCCCTGGTCGCCACCCGGTCGCTGGCCGGAGCGCTGGCCCTGGGGGTCGAGGGGGCGATCGCCGCCGTCGCCCTGGTCGTGGTGGCCCGTCGCGAAGGCCAGCGGGGCGGGCGCGGGAAGCTCGGGCTCGCCGCGATCGCGGCCCTCGTCCTCGTCGCCGCGGTGCCCCTGGCACCCCGGCTGGGCAAGGTGCTGGCCGGGTCCGATCCGTCCGCCCGCGCCCGCGCCGTGTACTGGCAGGCCGGATGGGCGGGGGTCGAGGACCGGCCGGTGACCGGTCTCGGCCCGGGCGCGACGGCCTGGACCCTGGCGGCCTACCTGCGCCCGATCCCCGGCGTCAACCCGCCCGGCGAGGCCGTCGGCGAGCTCCACCTGCTGCCCCTGGAGGTCGCCTACGAGCTCGGTCTCCCGGGCTTGGCCCTGGCCGGAGCCCTCGTCCTCGTCTTCGCGGCGCGCCGGCTCCGGGAGCTCCCGACGGGGGCCGACCCGGAGCTCCTCCTGGCCGGGCTCGCCGGCCTCGCCGGGGGCGGGGCGGCCGGCCTCGCCACCGGCGACTGGCGGATCGGCGCCTTGCCGGGGGCCGCGGCGGTCGCGGCGGGCGCTGCCCTCGCCGGCGGGAAGCGGCGGGAGGGTGGGGAAGCGGTTCCAGCGGCTCACGCCGACCGCCGCGGGCGGCTCGCCCTGGTGCCGCCGGCGGTCTACGCCCTGGCCGCCATCGCCCTCCTCGCGCCCCTCGACCGCGCCCAGCACGCCTACGACCTGGCGACCGTGGCCGAACCGAAGGAGGCCGTGGCACTCCTCGACCGGGCCGTGCGCCTGGACCCCGCCTTTCCCCTCTACCGGGCGCGGCGCGCCTGGCTCGAGATGGGGCTCGAGACGGGGCTCGAGACGGGGCTCGAAGGCTCACGCCCGCCCGCCGGCGACCGGAGAGAGGTTGCGGAGATCTCCCGGGAGGCCGTCCGCGCCGCGGAGGGCGCCGCCGGCGTCGCCGCCCTGTGGCTGGGTGCCGGGGCGGTGACGGAGACGGTGGCAGACGGGGCGAGCCCGGGGCGGGCGGCGGACGCCTTCGAGCGCGCGTGCGCGCTCGACCCCCTCGGCGCCTTCGCGCCCTTCGCCCTGGCGGAGCTCGGTGCATCGCCCGACGATTCGACGGCTCTCACCGCCCGCGCGCTGGCCGCCGAGCCGCGGCTGGCGGCGGCCACGCTCTGGGACGAGAGGCCCGAGGTGCTGCGACGTGGCCTCCGGGTGCTGGCGACGACGGCCGGGATCGATGCCGGCTGGCGCCAGAGGATGCTGGACGGCGCGCGCTCCCTCCAGGCGGCCGAGGCGCCGGTGCCGGGCGACGTCGGCCAGCTCGCCACGGTGCTCGACGCTCACGAGGAGGGCTCGGTCTCGCTGCACCTCTTCCGGCGGCTCCCGTGGCGTGCCGATCTGATGCTCGTGCGGGTGCACCGCGCCGCCGCGCGCGCCCTGGGAGAGCTCCCCGCCGCGACCGCGCTCTCCGGGACCGACCCGCGCCTCTTCCCCGCGACCTGCGCCGGACCGTTCGGTCCACAGCCGGTGCGGAAAACTCTGTGGAAAACCTGGTGATGGATGGCCCCGGAAGCGGAGATCCCGGGGCCTAGAGCGATTTGAACAAGATCTTGTGCAGAATCGCCAAGTGCCGTCTTGTCAGTACTTTGAAGATTCTGCCCGCGAGGTGGGCGCAACACGGGCGGAAGAAGGGCCGAGATTTCCACAACGCGCCCCGCCCGCCCCCTGTCGGCCTCAGTTGGCGGGGGCGGCGAGGCCGTTGTGAACGGCGTGATCGGGAACCAGGAAGATGTCGCCGCTGGCGTTGATGTTGGCCAGGTAGGTCATCACCGGCCCACCGCTGACCACGTCGGTGGTGACCGACCAGTTCCGCCCCGCGGCGGCGACGGGCCCGAAGACCGTGACCAGGTTCAGCTCGAAGTGCTGCCGGGGCTGGAGGGACAACGAGGACTGGGCCAGGGCGTCGCCGTTGGCGTTGCGCAGGGTCAGGTGGAGCTGGGTGAACCCGTTCTTGAGGTTCACGGCGCCGAACTGGCTGTGGAACAGCTCGGACTGCTCCGCCCCGAAGTCCACCCCCCGGCTTGCCACCGCCTCATCCGGGGTGCGGCTGTCGACCAGCATTCCGAAGCGATCTCCGTGCCGGTTCTCCGAGAGGGTCATGGCCGTCACTCGCGGGGCGACGTCCTGGGTGTTGCTCCACAGGACCCGCACCGCCCCGGTGCCGGTCTCCAGCTCGAACAGCTCGGCGATCGCATCGGAGAACGACAGCACGCCTCCCGCCGGCACCGTCTTGTGCACCTCCAGCGGCGCCGAGTTGTTCTGGCCCCGGGCCAGGAACTGGAAGGTCAGATCGGTGGGCACCGTCGCGTTGTTGAGCACCGAGACCCGCGTGGTGAGGAAGACCCCGAACTGTCCCTGGCTGCGCACCACGCGAGGGAGGATGAACTCGTTCGCCTGGGAGGGCTCCTTGGCCGGAACGAAGATCTGGTCCTGGCTCCCGGTCTCGAGGAGGGTGGACGACGCGACGAAGCGGATGCCGTCCGAGGAGAAGCGGGCGGTGAAGGGTCCCTGCCGGTCGGCGGCCTCCGGGAAGAGATCCATGATCGGCCGGAAGCGCACGCTCTCGGCTCCCAGCCCGAGGCTGACCGGGTCGCCCACGGAGTTGCCGTCGGCGTCGAAGAGGTCGATGTTCACCTGCCCCGCGTGATCGTCGACGTTCGCGCCGAGGACCGTGCTCACGAAGCCGTCGCCCTCGAGGATCCCGGTGACCAGCTTGTCGTTCGCGGTCCAGGTCGCCTCCGGTTGCTCGGAGACGAGTTGGCCGAAGCTGCCCTCCGCCGGGTTGTCGAGCCCGACGAAGGAGCGGGCGATGGCGAACACCTGCGGGGTGGCACCGTCCATCGTCTCGGCCTGGGACGCTTCGATTTCCACCGCCCCTTGGCCCGCGGAGATGTCGAAGACCTTCTGGAGGACGTTGGGCAGGAAGACCGACTCGGCCGGCGAGATCGTCAGCACGCGCGGCGGCGGCGGTGCATCGCCACCTCCCCGGGGCAGGTAGGTGAGCTGGACCAGGGCGGGCATCGACCCGGCGTTGTACAGCCAGACGTTGCTCTCGAAGGTTCCCCCGGTGCCCCGCTCCCCGAAGATCAGGGTCTGGAGGATGGAGTGCTGGCTCACGGTTGTGAAGGGGGCGTCGACCACGTCGACGTCCAGAGTGCTCTGAGCGACCTGACCGAAGTCGCCGGTCACCTTGACCTGCACGGTGTGCGGGCCCGGGGAGGTGAAGACCTGGCTCCGGCAGAAGGTGCCGGCGCCGCACGGCGTGTCGTTGTACCCGACGGCACCGTCCCCGAAGTCCCAGACCGCGCTCTCTCCGGGGCCCGTGAAGTGGGCCTGGAACTCGACCGGATCGCCGACCTGGATGGGCGCCATCGTCTCTCGGACGATGCTCGCGGAGACCGGAGTCACCGGAGGCACGGTCACCTCGACGGCCTGGCTGCGGGAGCTCTCGGCCTTGTCGTTGAACGACGCCACCCGGTAGCTGTAGACGGTCGCCGGCGCGATGTCCTCGTCGATGAACACGGTCACGTCGGAGTCGAGCTCCGAGAGAAGGGTGTAGGACGCGCCGTCGGTCGAGCGGTACACCCGGAAGCCGGTCTCGTCCGTCGACCGATCGGTCCAGGAAAGGCGCACCGCGGCTCCCTGGAGCTCGCCCGAGAGGTCGGTCGGCGCCTTGGGGCCCTTGGCCGCCCCGCCGCCCGTCGCGTAGAGACGGCGGATGCCCGCGATGTCGTCCTTCTTGATCTCGGCCGGTCGGCAGTCCTTGTGGATGCTCGCCCGCATGATGGCTTCGTCGAGCTCCGGGTTGCCGGCGCACGACGGGCTGGCGCTGTCACCGCAGGAGTGTCCCAGGCCGAGAGTGTGGCCGAGCTCGTGGCCGTAAAGGCTCGAGAGGACGTCAGCGGTGCACGAGGTCCCTTGCAGGAAGCACGAGATGCCGTCGTTGGTGACGATGTCGGCGCCCTGGATCACGATGTACTCGCGGCCGCCGAAGCTCCGGCGGAGCGAGGTGGAGTACCAGGGTCCGCCGATGGCCAGTATGCCGCCGCCGCGGCACGAGAAGCTCCCCGGAATGTCCTGGTTCGGATCCCCCTGCAGGAGGACGTTCTGCCCGTCGTAGCGGCTGAAGCCGGCGGCGGCGGAGGTCTGGCCGGCGTAGGTCAGCCGAATCGGGGTCTTGGACTCGTTGTTCCAGATCTGGAGGCCCTGGCGAAACTGAGCGAAGCCGCCGCCCGGGGCGCCGGGCTCGCCGCGGGAGTTGGCGCGCCAGACCACCTCGCCGCCCGAGTCGAACTCGAACCAGCGAAGGTTGTACCCGCTGTCCCGGAGCAGGGTGAACTTCGAGCCCAGGTCCCGGAACCGGTCCGCGGCGCCGGGGACGAAGTAATCGGGCTCCCGGGTGATGCCCATGGAACGGTCCGAGAGCCACGAGGCGAAGGCGTCGTAGTCCCGGGGCTCGCGGAGCCGCGCGTCGCTCGCATGCCCCGGGATCTGCACCTCGACCGCGTCCGAGAGGCTGCGCGCCGCCAGGGGGGGTGCGCCGGCCACCTGGACGTGATGGAAGGCGCCGAGCATGAGCTGCGTGATGCCGAAGGTCCCGTCGTCCTGCGGTGAAAGAAAGAGCAGGGCGCGCTCACCCACCTGGAAGGCGGGTGCCCCGTAGATCCGTAGACCGATGCCGTCCGGACGAGTTCCTCCGGGGACCCGCACGATCAGGGTCGTGCCCGGAGCCGATCCCGCGACCAGACGTTCGATCTCGATCGTGTAGTCGGTGGCCGGGCGGCCGGAGACCGGCGCCGGCTCGACGGAGACCACACGGGCGTCGACGATCGCGGCGGCCTGGTCGGCGAGCGCGCCGTCGTCCATCATGACGTAGCTGGTGGCGAGGGCCGGGGCGGAGGCGAGCAGCGCTGCGACGGCGATCCACGGAAGGCGGCGGAACATGGGCATCAGGGACCTCATTGTGGAGGGCGTTGATCTCGTGGGCCGGGAGGCAACCCAAGCATGGTGAAACGTCATACTAGCATGAAGAGAAGCGTGGACTCTCCGTCTCGGATCCGCCGAAATGTCCACGGCGACTCGGGCGTCGAGCCCACAGGCTCCCGCGCCCACGGCCAGCGGGTCGGGCTGCGCCGTCCAGCGTGCCTTCTCCAGACCGTTCGATCCTGCGGATCCCCTCCCGCAACCCCATCTCGATCCCCTCCCCCCCCGGGCACCGCGGCGCGGAGCGCCGTGGTCGGGGAAGGGGACGCCCCCACCGGGAGGTCCGGGCCAAGACTGGATTGGGTCGCCGAGTCCGGCCTCTGGCGGTTCGCAGACGGCCTGAGAACACCCCTCAGGGGCTCAGCGCCTTCTTCGGACGGGCTCGCCCGCCACCGCGGTCCGGTTGCGGCCCGTCTCCTTGGCCACGTACATCGCCGCGTCGGCCAGGCGCAGGAGGGTGCTCTTGGCGGTCTCGGCGCGGGTCGCCTCCTCGCCGAGGTGGCGCCAGAGGCTGGCCACCCCCACCGAGCAGGTGAGGCCCTTGAGGTGCAGGGCCTCGCGCTGGATCTCCCCCGGGGCGGCGCAGAAGGTGGTCTCGACGATGCTGGTCCGCACGTCCTCCGCGAGATCGACCGCCTGCTCCAGGGAGGCCCCCGGCGCCACCAGCACGAACTCGTCCCCGCCGTAGCGGGCGGCGAACGCGTCCATCTTCTCGACCCGGTGGGCCAGGATGTGCCCCACCTCCTGGAGCACCTGGCTCCCGGCCAGGTGGCCGTGCGAGTCGTTGACCCGCTTGAAGAAGTCCAGATCCAGGAACAGGACCGCCAGGTCGCGCTTCTCGCTCTGGCTCGTCTCCACCGCCTGGGTCAGGGCGATGTGCAGGAAGCGGTCGTTGTACAGGCCGGTGAGGTTGTCCCGCCGGGCGATCTCCTGAGCCTGGCGGCCGTCGAGGACGTTCTGGATCGAGATCGAGATGTAGTCGGCGAAGATCTCGAGCAGGTTCAGGTCGTCGTTGGTGTAGTCGGTCCGCCCCTGGCGGTTGATCAGCTCGAGCACGCCGCACACCTCCTGCTCGATCCGAATCGGGATGGCGACGAGGGTGCGCGTCGAGTACTGCGTTTCCCGATCGAAGCCGCCGAAGAAGTGACGGTCCCGGGGAGCGTCGGAGGTGCAATAGGCGGAGCCGGTGGAGTAGACGTGGCCGGCGATACCGCGATCCGCCCGGATCTCGCGGCCCAGGAGGCCCTCGGACTTCTCCCCGAAAGCCGCGATGAAGGTGAGCTGGTTGCCCGGGCGGTCCTTGCGCTTCTGGGAGGGATCGTCCAGGAGGATGGAGCCGGCCGACGAGGGCACGAACTCGTTGGCCTTGCGCAGCACCTCCACCAGATTCTCGGTGAGGTTGAGCTCCAGGGCGAGGTGAGGATTGACCCGCCGCCGCTGCAGGAACCGCTCGAGGGCCGCGGGACCGAGACAGTGAAACTCCTCGCGCCGGGGCTCGGCGACCGGGCGCTCCGACGGCTCCGACGAGCCGAGCTCCTGCTCGTTCATCTGGTGCCGTCGAGACCGACGATTCGGTTTGGACATGTGCCTGCCTGGGGCTCCCTGGTTTCACACTACCAGAACGCCCCGGCGAGGCGCCCTTCACGGCGGCTCGATCAGCCCTACGGCGTTGCCGTCGCAGCGCTCTCCGGCTTCGAGGATCCGGAACCGGCCGTCGGTCGCCGGCAGCACCCACACCTCGCTGCCGGCGGGGAGCTCGCCGCAGGCCTCGAGCACCACCGCGGGGCGCGGTCCGGCCAGCGAGAGCGCCAGCTCTCCGCTCCACAACCCCAGGCCGACCGCGAGCAGGCCCCCGGCCAGGCGCCAGAGCCGGCGCGAGCGTCGGCGCGCTCCGGCGAGGGCGACGAGGAGAGCGGCCCAGGCGCAGCCCGTGGCCACGGCGGGAAGAAGCCAGGGGTCCCGCAGGAGCGGCGCCAGCAGACGGGGTGGGCCGAGCCGGCGCGCACCGAGCTCCGCCCGCGCCCGCGCCAGGTTCTCCTCGATCCAGGGGTCCGTGCGCAGCCCCGTCGCCGCCCGGCGGTACCAGAGGACGGCCTCGGGAAGGCGGCCGAGGTGGTGCAGGGCCGTCGCCAGGTTGTAGGCGAGCAGGGGGCTGCCGTGGCCCGCCGCGGCGCGGTATGCGGCGACGGCGCCTTCGAGGTCCCCTCGCCGGTAGAGGCGGTTCCCTCGTCTCAGCGCCTCGCGGCTCGTGACCGGCGCAGGTCCGGCGGCCGAGCCGGGTTCGGCCGCCGACAGGAGCGAAGGGGCGAGAAGGGTGGCGAGAAGTGCGAGGAGGAGAGCCGGGGTCCGGAGGCGGGGCATCACACGCCGCGGGCGTCGCCGTCGCCTCGCCGCCTCGAGGGCCGGTCCCCGTTGCGGGCCAGCTCCCCAGCCAGTCGCTCGGAGCGCGTCACCAGCTCGCGCGCGAGCTCGGTGGTTGCGGAGAGCTCGGGGGCGTAGCGCAGGTAGTGGAGGTCCTCGAGAAACCTCACGAGCTCCGCGCAGGCGGCCGCCGGTGCGCCTCGGCCGGCGAGCTCGCCGGGCCAGCGCGGCGGCGCGCCGGCGTCGTTCAGGCCCCAGCGATCCCGTAGCAGGCCGCGCCAGGCCCGCTCGATCGCCATCGCCGCCCGGCGCGGACGCTCTTCCTCGAGCGCCGTCGCGAGGCCGGCGGCGAACGCCTCCCTCTCGGCGCGGGAAGCGCCCGGCCAGCCTCCGTTGGCGGCTCTCCGCTTGCCGAGCAGGAGGGCGAAGGCCATGAGCCAGGGCACGGCGAACGCCCAGGGCAGAACGGCGCGCCAGCGGGCACCGGGTCGCGGCGGCAGGGCGGCGCTGCGAATCGAGTGGAGAGCGGTGTCGGGGGTGTTGCCGCCCTGCGCCAGGGCCGCCGGCGCGGCGACCAGCTCCGGCAGGGGCGCCCGGGCGGTGCGGTACTCGCCGGCGGCGGGGTCGAAGTAGGCCACCTCGACGGGCGGCAGCCGCCAGGAGCCCGAGCGCCGGGGCACGACGACGTAGCGCCAGCTCCGGGTCATCCCGACGTGCGGGGGCACCTCACCGCCGTCGTCGTCCCGCGCGGAGCGCCCGCCGGCGTTCACCGGCAGGGCGGGCCCGGCCTCCGACTCCAGCACCTCGAGACCCGGGGGCAGGTCGAGCTCCGGCGCCGGGAGGCTCTCGAGATGGCCGTCTCCGGACAGGGTGAGGGTGAGGGTGGCGCCCTGGCCCACCGCGACCTTGCGGGGTGCCATCGCGGCCTCGGCCGTGAGCTTCCCGACGGCGCCGCCGAACCGTCCGGCGATGAGATCGGAGGCCGGCGGGAGGGGCCTGACCCGGAGGCGGACCGGGTTGCTCTGGCGCTCGAGCTCGGCCGGCACGCGGACCGGCATCAGGAAGAAGCGGTCGCGCTCGACCCGCTCGACCAGGAAGTGGGCCCGCACGGGCTCGAGCTCGCGGTTGCCGGCCGCCAGGGAGTAGAGCTCCCTCTGGAGCAGAGGGACGCGCGTGTAGGGCTCTCCCTGCCAGGTCACCTGTTCGCCGGAGGGATTTCCGAGATCGACCGTCCGCGCCCACAACCCCGCGAAGCGGGGGAGGCTCTCGGGGTCGATGGCGCGCACGTTCATCTGGGTGTACAGGTAGACGGTATAGAGCACCCGCTGGCCGACGTACGGATCGGGCGGGTCGGCCACGGCCCGGAGGAAGATCTTCGGCTCGTGGGGCTCGGACCGGGCGGGCTCCCCTCCGGGCTCGCGCTCGCCGCCGAGCCCGCCGGCGCCCAGGCCGCGCCGCAGGAGCTGCTGCAGCGGGCTGCGGCCGTTGCGGTTCTGGGGCGGGTTCGCTGCGGGCGGGGCCTCCCGCTGGACGTCGATGTGCCGGGGCGCCAGCTCCAGCCGTTGGTCTCCCACCTGGACGCGGATCGAGACGACCGCCGCCTTGCCCACCGAGCGCGGGCGGAGCTGCCAGGTCCAGGCGTAGTGCCAGCCGCTTCCGCCGGTGCCGAAGGTGACGTCGTGCCGCTGGTCCGGTCCGCCCGCGACGTCGAGGTTCTGGAGCTCGAAGGTGGGGGTCAACCGGGGCGTCTTCCAGCCCGAGCCGCTCACTTCGATGGTGAAGAGGGCGTAGCCGTCGAGGCCGACGACCGCCGGCTCGAGGCGGCTCTCCACCTGGACGTTCGCGGCCCGGAGACCGGCCGGGGCGAGGAGCAGCCCGCCGAGGGCGAGGATCGGGGCCCAGGCCCGGAGGGAAGCCCTCACCAGTCTTCCTCCGCGGCCTTCTTCCCGGCGCGGACGGCGGCCTCGGCCCGCCGCTCTCGGCGTTCCAGGTTCTCCACCGCCTCGAGGAGGGCCGCCGCCTGGGAGGCGGTCATGTCCGGCTGGTTCCGGAAGTTGGGAAGCGTCTGCCGGGAGAGGGGCGAGCGGCTTCCTGGCGTCGGCCGGGGCTGGCTCTCGGCCCGTTCGGGCCCGCCCTGGGGCCTGGGCTCCCGGGCGCCCGCCCGGCTCTTCTCCTTCTCGGGAGGCCGGTCGGCGTCGTCTCCGCCTCCTCGTTTGCCGGGCTGGCGCTCGCCCTGCTTCTCTCCGCCCGGTGCCTCCTCGGGCTTCTTCGCCTTCGCCCGCTGGGCCTCCAGCCGGCGCAGGGCGACCTCCAGGTTGAACTTGGCCGCGGCATCTCCCGGGTCCATTCGCAGCGCCTGCTCGTAGGCGTCGACGGCCTTCGCCGGATCGCCGGCGGCCAGGTGGGCGTTGCCCAGGTTGTACTCGGCCGTGGCCGCGAGATCGGGCGGGGCCTCCCGGGCGGCCCGCTCGAGGGGGGCGACGGCGTCGCCGTGGCCGGCCAGCAGCCGGGCGGTCCCGGCATTGAAGCCGACCCGCGGATCGTCGGGGGCCAGGCGCTCGGCGCTCTCGAAGGCGGGTGCCGCCGAGACGGGGTCGCCGCCCTCGAGCCGCTGCAATCCGGCCGCCGTCCGTTCCCGCGGGTTGTGGAGCCAGCGCTCCACCCACGCCGGAGGATGGAGGTCGAGGAGCCGCTTGGCGTCGGAGAGCGACGGCAGCCCCGCGAGGCCCACGAGCCCGGTGGTCGCCGCCAGCCCGAAGGCGAGGAGCCGGGCGATCATCGTCGATCCTCCCGGCTCGGGCCGCTCCTCCCGTCGCCGGGACGACGACCGGAAGTCGGCTGGAACGGCGGCACGGCCAGGAACAGGGCGAGAGCGGCCACCGCCGTGCCCAGGGGCCACTGGAAGCGCTCCGCCCGGGTGGCGACGACGGTCGACTCGATCGTGCTCTTCTCGAGGCCGTCGATGGCGCGGACGATGGGCGAGAGGTCACGCGCCGGATCGGTGGCCCGCAGGTAGACGCCGCCGGTCGCCCGGGCGATCTGCTCCAGAACCTCTTCGTGGAGACGGCTGATCACCAGCGAGCCGTCCTCCCGGCGCTTGTTGGCTCCCGGCTGGCCGGGAACCGGCACCGGAGCGCCCGCCGGCGTGCCCACGCCGATGGTGTGCACCGCCACGCCGGCCTCGGAGAGGGCGGTCAGGCGGTTCGCCAGCCCGCCGCCGTGGTCCTCGCCGTCGGAGATCAGAATCGCCGCCCGGTGCGTCTTGCCGCCCGGAGGGAAGAGCTGGAGGACCTGATCCAGAGCGTTGCCCAGCTCGGTTCCCGGGGTCGGGAGCGAGCCCGGCGCGAGGCCGTCGAGGAGCAGGTCGAGGACCGCGGCGTCGGTGGTCAAGGGGGAGAGCACCAGCCCGTCGCCCTCGGCGCCGACCAGGGCCACCCGGTTGCCCGGCATGGCCTGGACCAGGCGCCGAACCAGGATCTTGGCGACCGCCATCCGCGACGGCGAGACGTCGTGGGCGCCCATGGAAAGCGAGGCGTCGAGCACCAGGACCACGTCGACCCCCTTGCGCTTCACGGTCTCCTGGCTCCGGCCCCATCGCGGCTGGGCGAGGGCCGCCGCCGCGCCGAGCACGGCGAGCACGAGGAGCGAGACCGAGGCGAGGAGCCGGTGCCGGGAGTAGCCCGTCAGCAGCCGGTCCCAGAGGGGCCGGGCGGCCCAGGCCTCGGTCGCCCGCAGACGCCGGCGCCAGAGCCAGGCGGCGGCGAGGGCGGCGGCCGGCGCCAGCAGGACGAGGACGAGGAGATCGGGGTGCGCGAAGCTCATGGCTCGGCCGTCACCTTGAAGGCCGCCGGGAGGAGGGGCAACAGGAGCAGGGCGAGGCCGCTCCAGGCCAGGGGCTGGTAGACCTCCCGGTAGCGCACGAAGCGCTTCGTCTTGAGCGGCGTCTTCTCGAGATGGTCGATCTCGTCGAACACCGCGGCGAGCGTGTCCCGGTCGGTCGCCCGCCAGAAGCGGCCGCCGGTGCGGTGTGCGATCTCGCGGAGCAGGTCCTCGTCCACCGGCATCTCGCGCAGGATCCGCTGGATCGTCGAGCGGCCCGTCGCCGGGTCGCCGACCGCCACCTTGACCGGCACCCGGCCGCCGGTGCCGACCCCGATGGTGTAGACGCGGATCCCCAGGCCCTCGGCGAGGGCGGCGGCCGACCGGGGGTCGATCTCGCCGGCGTTGTTCACGCCGTCGGTGACCAGCACGATCACCCGGCTCTTGGCGGTGGAGTCCTTGAGGCGCGCGGCGGCGGTGGCCAGGGCGACGCCGATGGCGGTGCCCGGCGGCAGGCTGCCCAGGTCGACCGAGTCCACCAGGAAGCGGAGCATCTGGTGATCGGTGGTCAGCGGGGCCTGGGTGAGGGCGCGCCCGGAGAAGACGACCAGGCCGATCCGGTCGCCGGTGCGACCGGAGACGAAGTCCTTGACCACCTCCTTGGCCACCGTCAGGCGGTTCTTGGGCTGGAAGTCCTCGGCTCCCATGCTGCCCGAGACGTCGAGGGCGATCTCGATGTCGATCCCCTCGGTGAGGCTCTCCTCCCAGGCATAGCCGAGCTGGGGGCGGGCGAGGGCCACGACCAACACCGCCAGGGCCGCCAGCCGCAGGTAGAAGGGCAGGTGGAGGCGCCAGGGGGCCCCGGTCTTCGCGGGCAGCCGGCTGTAGGTGATCGCGCCGGCCCCGGAGCGCCGGTGATGGTGCCAGGCGAGGACCGGCAGGAGGGCCAGCAAGACGAGCCAGGCCGGGTCGGCGAGGGTGGGGAAGGGATTCATGCCGCCGCCTTCCCCGCCGCCGCCGCCGCTCCCCGCGCCGGGCTTCCAGGGGGCGGCGAGAGATGCGCCTCCAGCCGGTCGGCGATCTCCCTCGCCGCTTCCAGGCGCGCCTCGAGGGCCGGGCGGCCCGAGGGCTCGCGGGCGAACTTGACGCGGTCGCAGGCGCGCAGGACCTCGGCGGCCCGGGCGGCGACCGGCTCGGGTGCGCGGCGGCCGCGAAGCTCGCGACGCACCTCGGACGTGGTGCTCTCGAGCGCCGGAAAGCCGAGGGAGCGTCCCAGGTAGCGCCGCAGGGCGAAGGAGAGGGCGACGTGGGCCCGCTCGAGGGACTCCTCCCGCTCGACCTCGGCCAGGCTCGCCGCGAGCTCGTCGGCCGGCGGCAACGCCGGCCGACGAGCCGCGGAGGCGCCCGCGCCGGCGCGCGAGCGGCCGCGGGCGAAGGCGAGGCCCAGGGCGCCGGCGGCGGCGAGGCTCATGACGGCCAGGGTCCACCAGAACGCGCCGCCGAGGGGCAGCGCCCGCGGCGGCGCGGGCGGCTTGGGCTCGGGGATGGCCGCTGCGCGCGCGCCTCCTCCGGCGGCGCCCTCGCCCGGAGCCGGCAGGACGGACTCGACGCGCAGCGCGAGCTTCTCCGGCGTTGCGAGCTCCCGGGTCGCCCGGGGGCCGGGCACGGCCACCTTCCGCGGCGGCAGGGGGACCCGGCCCGGCCGGAAGGCGGTGAGCACGACGGTCTGGCGGTACTCCACGCGCCCATCGTCCGTCGCGCGGCGCGCGGGAGCAGAGACGTCGAGGATCTCGGCGGTGCCCCAGGCCTTGCCCCAGGTCGGGAAGCGGGGCTCCCCGGCGAGCTCCGAGGGGTCGGCAGTGAGGGTGAGGGTCGCCCGCACCCGGTCCCCTACGGTGAGGGTGTCGGGCTCGAGGGAGACCGCGAGAGCCGGCGCCCCGGCGGCGGAACCGGCCGTGCCACCCGCGGAGGCGGCCGCCGGCTCAGCGAGGGCCGGCAGGGCCGCGAGGCCCAGGAGGGCGGCGAGAAGGGCCGGTGCGAGCCATTCCGCTCGCCCGGCCCGCCCGGCGGCGCCCCGTCCCGGAGGCCGCCGCCTCATCGCGCGAGCCTCCGGCGCCGGGCCTCGAAGAACTCCACCATCGGCGCCAGGTAGGGGCGGTCCGTGCGGAGCACGAGGTGATCCACGCCCAGGGTGCGAAGCAGGCGGTGGAGCTCCTCGCGTTGCCGGCGCCAGCGCCGGGCATGCTCCGCGGCGGCGCGGGCGCCGTCGACGACGGCCCGCCGGCCGGTCTCGGCGTCTTCGATCACCACCAGGCCCGAGACCTCGGGGAGGTCGGCGTCGCGCGGATCGACCACCTCGATCACCACCAGGTCGTGGCGCGCGGCGGCGGCCTTGAGGGTGCCCGGGAACGGTTCGCAGAGGAAGTCGGAGACCAGGAAGAGGACCGAGCGGCGCTTCAAGGTGGAGAGCACCTGGCCGAGACCGGCGCCCAGGTCGGTCCGTCCCTCGGCGGGCCGGATCAGCACTTCCCGGATCAGGCGCTGGACGTGGGTGCGGCGGCGCTGCGGGGCGAGGAAGAGGTCCATGCCGTCCGACAGGAGGGCGGCACCCACCCGGTCGCCGTTGCGCACCGCGGCGAAGG